>JAYVAI010000458.1:0-21078 GCA_043751075.1 Cyclobacteriaceae bacterium
CGTGGTTTCAACATCAAATCAAAAAACAAAACATTCAAACACTCGGCAAGTTTTCTCCGTTTCCCCCGCTTTCTGCATTCATACTAATTCCGCTCACTCCATTCAACCCGTTGCCGGCACAGCAAATTTTTACCGTCATCAATATTTTGTTTTTGGCATTGGGGATATGGCTCGTATCTAAAATAATCAATTGGTCACTGCTCAACAGCGCGCTCCTTTTCTTTTGCTTTGGCTTGGGGCTCACCAATAACATTGCCTTCGGCCAGGTGTATTTGATTATGACAACTTGCTTGCTGCTTGCCTGGTGGTTGATACCTGCGCGAAAAATGTTGGCGGGTTTACTCATTGGCTTTTTCACAGCTTTAAAATATTTTCCGCTACTAATTATTGGTGGCTTTGCTTTGTTGAGCCTCCCCTATTTCCACTCAAAAGAAAATAGCACATTGCGCACTAATCAATCAATGGCAGCCTGGTGTTTATTGTTTTTGCTACTGCTTATTGGCGTGCAGCTTAGTTGGTTTGGTCTTCCTTTGTGTATTCAGTTTTTCAACCAAACATTTTTGCCTCATTTAAATAGTAATCTTACCAGCCAGGAACCGTATAGTTATTACTATCAATCGTGGGATGCGCTATTCCGATATCTTTTTGTGGCTGACGCAAAATTTAATCCTGCACCCGTAGTTAACTGGCCCGCTGGTTTATGGATTGGTAAATCAATCATCGCGCTGCTGCTCGCTATTTCAACGGGCATTACGTTATGGCGATTTAAAAATTCGATTGTCAATAGAGCTGTGTTCATTTCAATTCCGGCTATTGCCGCATTGGTGTTTCTTCCGGTTGGCGCCACCTATCATTTTATTTTGTTATTGTTCCCATTGGCCATTCTTATTGAAGCGAAACTGCTTCAAGGAAATTTGCTCAAGTTGATATTGGCCATGTGTTTTCTTATCGGATTTATTCCTTACAGCGGAGCTATTTACTTAGGGGTAAACATCAATCCGCTGTTAGGGTTTCCACGGCTCTGGTTGATTGCAGGACTCTACTTTATCATTTTTGCACAGCTCTCTGTTTCATTTCGAAAAGCCGCCACAGCATCGGGAGCACGCGGGCAATAATCCGCCTGCCTTTGTCACGGTCTTTCGAAAAGATGAGAACGTTGTGGAATTCCAGATTTGTGAAAGCTCTTGCTTATATAAATTTCCAACGACAAGATTATAACACCTGCCGTGCGCTGGTATTACATCACCATTGGATTTTATCATGATGCTTGAAAAAATATCGGTGCACCTCTTGCCAATAAAATCACTTGGTTTTAAGTAGTATGTCTCCACTTCCAACCGGGTTTTCAATTCTGGAAAGAAGAGGACCTTAAAATTCCAATTGCTCTTTTTTATGATATTGATTTCGCTCCAAATTTTTCCGGTATCCATGCCCGGCACATTGGTATCCGATGTGTTTGAAGCAGTGGCTGGGTAAAGGGCACCATACAATTGATTGTGGTATTCAGCTATGGAAGGCATTGTAAAATTGGGGTGCATAAGCCCGACCACAGACACAGGATGCTTGTTCATCTCCTGCATAAATTCCAGTAGATGTGCCGCATTCCATTCCGTGACCACACAAAACACACTCAGCTTTGTGTGCGTACTTTTGGAAGCCAATTCCCTAATCCCCGCAAGGGCCAACGAAAAAGAATTTTTATTTCCCCTGATAAAATTATGTATGTCCTCAGGCCCATCCAACGAAAGATTGAGTTCATCCAATCTGGTTTCGGCCATTACGGCTGCCCACTTTTTCAATCCCAAGCCATTGGTGGTAATGCTTGTATAAAGTTTTTTGCTGTGGGCGTATTTCAATGCATGCCCTAAGTGAGGATAAATAAGAGGTTCGGTAAATGCAAATCCCAATTTGGCTGAAGGAAATTGTTCGCTGGCCTGATCGGCAATTCTCATGAACAAATCGAGTGGCATATTCAGGGGTGTGCTTCCCATCAGGTTAGAATAAAAATTGCTTTCGGAATAATTGACACCCACATCACACATTTTGCAATGCAGGTTGCATTGATTGTTAACACCCAGCACCAACCACTTTGGGGGCAGCAGTGCGTGCTGTGGAAAAATTTCGGCATTTAATGAGCGAACCTTATTACTGAACCTTTGTATCATCGAAAGTAAAAATACTAATCCTACTTTGTTATGTTCTATAAAATGAGATTAAAAGAGATAACCTACATTAAGCGATAGAG
Source organism: Cyclobacteriaceae bacterium (assembly GCA_043751075.1). Lineage (GTDB taxonomy): Bacteria > Bacteroidota > Bacteroidia > Cytophagales > Cyclobacteriaceae > ELB16-189. Next base: position 2,246 of record JAYVAI010000458.1, read on the forward strand.
TTTGTGCGTGTACTGCATCTATACTTTGGGCTAAAGCCCACTTCCTGTAGGTTATCAATTACCACGGGCTTAAGCCCGTGGCAATTGACAGCAAAATTTCAAGGGACTTTAGTCCCAAACACAAAACTGCCGTTTGCCTAGAAATTTCTGATGAGTGATTTTCATTGTTAAGGTCAGCGATAAATGACAGTGTCTTTTTGAAATGCACCCGAATACCACAACATTCAGGGCTGGATCAATGTCATAGAGCCAAAATTTCTTCTAATTTTTTTAAAAGCGATTTCCCTGTGATACACCCCGGCACCCGCAAAAAAGCAGAGACTAATTCTTAACTTTCCGACTACATGAAGGTTATACTCTTTAATCCGCGAAGTGCCCGCGCCAAGCATCGTATCCCCAATTCCATTTTACAGGTGGGCGCTTCCATCTTCGGAAAGCATGAGTTTGTCTTTGTGGATGGCAATTTGGAAAAAGACCCGTGGAAAAAAATTGAAACCTATCTTCACCAGGGGTTCAATGTATTTGGGTGCACCGTTATGCCGGGGCCTCAACTCTTGCAAGCTATTCCATTCACTAAAAAAGTGAAGGAGCTTTTTCATCAAGTGATTACCGTGTGGGGTGGATACTTTGCCTCCAACCAATTCAAGTCGGTGGTTCAATCGCGCTATGTAGATTTTGTTGTTAATGGCCCTGGCGATGAAACGTTTCCTACACTGCTGGCCGCTCTTGAAAACAATTCTGATGTAAGCTCTATTCAAAATCTGATCTACCATAAAGGAGGGGAGATTGTCAAAACTCCGCAGGCAATTCTAATGGATCAAGACTCGTTGCCACAGTTGCCTTATGAGTTTCTGAATCAATTTTATCCGATAAAAAATTATTTGGGGAAAACTTTTCTTGGGCAGCGCACCGCAGCCTATCATTCGAGCATGGGCTGCCCGTTCACGTGCTCATTTTGTGCGGTGGTGCCAATCTATAATGCACGATGGAAAGGAAAGTCGGCCACGTGTATTTATAAAGACATTAACTATCTGATTGACCAGCACGGAACAGATGCCGTGGAATTTCACGACAATAATTTTTTTGTCAGCGAGAAGCGCACGGTTGAGTTTGCGAAGTTGATTCGGTCTGAAAAAATTTCGTGGTGGGGTGAAGGCCGCATTGATACCGTGAATAAATATTCGGATGAGTCACTCACAATCATGCGCGAGGCAGGCTGCAAGATGATTTTTTTTGGAGCCGAAACCAGCAATGATGCGCTGTTAAAAAAAATGGACAAAGGCGGAACTCAAACTACACAGCAGATGAAAGCGTTTGCCGTCCGCATGAAAAAATTTGATATTATTCCTGAATATTCTTTCGTGCTTGGCTTCCCTGCTGAAACACCGGAGATGATGAACGCACAAATAGACCAGGACATCGCTTATATTAAAGAGATAAAATCCATCAATCCCCAAACGGAAATTATCATCTATGTGTATAGCCCGGTTGCCACCGAAGGTTCAGACATGTATGAGTCCGTAAAAAAATCCGGGTTTCGCTTTCCACAACACCTCGATGATTGGCTAACCCCGCAATGGCAAAATTTTGATTTGCGCAAAAATCCTCTTACTCCCTGGCTTACACCGGCCATGATTGATAAGATCAAAGGATTTGAAACGGTGCTTAACGCGCGATACCCTACCGTCTCCGACTTCAGGCTCACTCCCGCAAAAAGAAAAATTCTTCATGCCCTTTCCGGGTTGCGCTACAGGTCTAATTTTTTTTCCTTGCCCTACGAGCTTAAAGTGCTGCAAAAACTTTGGCGATATCGCCAACCGGAAATTGAGGGATTTGTAATGGAATAGCATGAGGAAGTTAGTTAAGAAATATGCCTCTCTCTTGTTGATGCCTTTGGTGCGCTGTTATCTTAAAAAACAAAGAACCTATGCCTACAAACAAACTACGGTAATCGTGCAGCCCGGAGTTTTTCATCCGGGGTTGTTTCACAGTACACGTTTCATTCTGAAATATCTTGAACAACAATCACTCACCGGCACATCGCTACTGGAGTTGGGCTGCGGAAGCGGGCTTATTTCCATTGAGGCCGCTAAGGCCGGGGCCATAGTCACAGCATCGGATGTAAGTTTGAAAGCACTAAAGAACACGGAACTAAATGTGAAAAAAAATAATGTCAATGTTAGTCTTGTTCACTCCCACTTGTTTCAATCCATGAACAATAAAAAATTCGACTGGATAATAATTAACCCGCCATACTATGCAAAGGCTGCTAGGGTGGAGGAAGAAATGGCCTGGCACTGTGGTGAACACTTTGAATATTTTGAAAAATTATTTTCAACGCTGCACAATCATATTCACGTACAAACAAAAACCATCATGGTGCTAACATTAGGCTGTGACCTGAATGCCATCTTTGCGATAGCCAAAAAAAATGATTTCCAGTTTCATTTGATTAAAGAAAAAAGTGTGTTGCTGGACGGGAGTGATTTTCTTTACGAAATCAAAAAACTGATTTTTTGACGAATCCTTCCTATCGTCAAATCAAATCATTTTAGACAGGGGGAGTTTAAGGGTGCAAACACATTTTTTACAAACCGGATCGGCATTCACATCCAGGTGTTTTCGAAAGGTGATGGCCTGGTGCGAATTGATGACCTTCATAAAATCAGAACCATAAATATTTCCGTAAGGCTTGTGAAAAAAGCAGGGCCGCACATTTCCGTCTGCTTCTATCACGGCCGAAACCCACGGGGCATTGCAGATCACCTCAGGAAAATTTTTCATCCCGTTCAGTGCTTTATAATACTGAACAATTTTCAACATCTTTTGGGGGCTCTCAGCAATATAGCGTGTGTCATATTCCTCCTTCAAGTCAACAAATGATTGTGTTATCAATTGCTCCAATTCAGTAGTCTCGTGTTCATCCAATGCAATTTCACTCGTGCGGTTCTCCATCATATTGTCGGCATGGTTAAAGGCCGTGGTGGTGATATCGGCAGCCAAAAAAGAAATTTCATCTATGCCAATTTCTTTTGCCGCTTTCACGATGCCCATAAAATCGCGAAAATTTTGCTTTTGTAAAACGGTCCGTGCTGTTATTCGCAGGCCTGGGGTTATCGCACGCAAGGCGCGCATTCCATTCACTAATTTTTTAAACCCATCAGGAATATTTCGAATGCTGTCGTGCACCACTTCACTTCCGTCCAGGGAAATAACTACTGCCTCCATATTGGCACACACTTCGTTGGCATTTTTCTCCAGCAACAAACCCGTGGTGAGCAATGTAAGTTTTACCTTTTTTCTTTTAAGCAGTTTGCAAAGATTCCACAGGTTGGTGTGCATTAATGCTTCCCCCCCCGAAAAAACAATCTCCTTCACGCCAAGCTTGTCGAAATAATGAACGTGCCTTTGCAACTCTGTCTCCGAAATTTCTTTTTTGGAATAGTTCGCTTTCCAGATGTCGCACATTACACAGCGGCAATTGCAGCGGCTATGCGGCATCAATACCAACACCGGCAATTGATGTATTCGATGGGTGGTTAGCGTAAGTATTCGTTTGATCATGAAATGGATGTGATTCAGGTGCATCAACGCTCACGTGTTTTGAACTCGATAGGGTTGATTAAAAGTTATCTCCACCTTTTTGCAAATGGTGTGGACGCAAAATCAAATAATGTACTCTACCGCAACCGCTACCAATGCCCCCACTAAAGCCACCGCCAGCTTCTTGGCATGAAAGCGGTGCTCAGGACTGCTTTCAAAAACAATGGTGGTTGATATGTGCAGAAAATTTCCACTGACTAACGCATATAAATAGATCAACGAAGTATCTGTCATCACTTCGCTCTCTACAAAATACGAGCTGATGAAAAGCCCGATGGGTGCAGCCACCGAAAATACAATGAGATAAGGAAGTGCCCTGCCCTTTGAATGAAGTTGTGTTGTCAATACGGTCATGAGTGCGAAAGCTGCCGGTGCACGGTGCAGTGCTATGCCCAGCAGCACGGCATTCATATCATACCCTGCTGCGGCAGGTTTGGCCAGCATTCCACCTTCCAAAAAAGCGTGTACGCACAACGCAGATAGCAATACCAATGCTGAAACCGTTTGGTGTGCTTGCGAATGATGGTGATGAGATGCCTCGCGATCGTGCGAATGAATATGGCCATGCTCAATTCCAGAAGTAAAATACTCCAGTAGTTGTTGAAGGAAAAAACCGGCCAGCACAAACAGGCCAATGAGTTCCATCTCCAAATGTTCGCTGTAGAGTTCGGGCAAAATGTGTGTTACTGTAATGGCGAACAAATACGAGCCGGCAAACACAAGCAACAGTTTAAAGTTGCTTCCCTTGGCAGAAGGGACTACATAAACCATGAGCCCCGCTATAAGGGGAGTAAAAAAAAGTACAATCAGTTTTGTTGTCATGACGTTACCAGAAGAAATTAAAAATCTATTCTTTACGGATTGATTTTAATAAGCGGACGAATTTTAGGTGTGGCAAATGTAGCTAAACCTTTGGGTGTAGAATAAATTAAAAACGCATCAATGGCAGGATGCACCGTTAAAATTTCGATTGCTTTTTCGTGGCCCATTACCATAAAGGCGGTGGCCCAGGCATCGGCCGTGGCGGCATCATCGGCAAACACAGACGCACTTAGTATAGCGCGCTCTGCCGGATAGCCCGTGGATGGATCAATGGTATGAGAATATTTTTTACCGTCCACTTCACGATAGTTAAAATAATTTCCTGATGTGGTAAATGATTTATTGGCAAGGGAAATGTATGCTATAAAAAACTGATTGTCGTTGGTGGAGTTTGGATCTAATATGCCCAGTTCCCACGGTTTGCCCGATTGAAGATTGGTGCCCATGGCCATGCCCTCACCGCCCAATTCCACCAGCATACTTTTTATCCCCTTCGATTTTAAAAAACCGGTGATCACATCGGCACCATAGCCCTGCCCTATTCCGCCAAAATCCAATTGAGCCCGTGCATCGAGTTTCCAAATACTGTCTTGGTTGAATTTTATTTTATCGAACCCAATAAAATTTCTGATCGAATCAATGTTAGAACTATCGGGCCGTGTTACTTTCTGCTGGCCAAATCCCCACAAATTAACCAACGGCATTACGGTGGGATCAAAGGCACCACCCGAACTGGCATAAACCTGTTGAGCAATTTTTAGGGAAGGATACAAGTAGGGCAGTACAAATCGAAATCCTGTTTTAGATTTATTAAAAACCGAAACTTCGGAGTGTGGGTTATAATTATTGATGGATTGGTTCACCTGCACAAACAAAGAGTCCACGGATGTTTTGAAATTTCTTTGTTGCCTGTCAAAGTAAGTGATGTGATAGGTGGTTGCCATGGTCTCCCCCTCAATCTTCATCGGCACAGCAGCGGGCGTGTGGCTCCTCCATTTCCAAACGGCATACATGGCCGCCAAGAGCATGATAGAGTAAATTGCATTCTTCCATCGGTTGTCCATGTTAGTAGATTATATGCGAATTTAATTTTTTAATTTTGACTAACTCCATTCCATTGTAATGAGTTAGATTTGTATTCAAATTTTTTTATGAGCACCTCTTTAAAAATTGGCAAAAAGTATATAAGCCCTAAACGAGCAAAGGACAAAAAAGGCACACAGGGTATTTTTCTCACAGAACGGGAATGGAATGCAGTATTAGAGGAATTAAAAATTAAGACCACCTTAAAAAAGGAAAGCACTCTTGCCAGCTCACTGCTTGCCATTGAGGAAGTTGAGCAGTATTTTCAGGGTAAAAAAAACTTACGTAACGCAAAAGTGGCAGTAGGTGAGTTATGAAGTATTAACCACCGATGAGTTTTTGAAAGACGCTAAGTCAATCATAAAAACCTATCCGGATTTTAAACACGACATTCAAAATACCATTTTATCGTTGGAGTTGGTGCCAGAATAATTCATTTAGTGATTTCGGTTCACAACAAAATTTTTCTCCTCAATGTTTATGATAAATCCAAGAAGAAAGATCTAACTAAAGGGCGCCTCTATTAACTCGCGAATGAATACCAATGGAACGCTGATGACGCTGATTTTTATGATTTCCGCGGATTTGATCTGCGAATATCTGCTTGATCTGTGTCATCTGCGTTCCATGATTGATTTTTAGAGGTGCCCTAAAGAAGAGACCAAAATCCTAGTTTTAAGAGCCAAAGCCTTGCGGGAGAACCTATCAAAATAAAAATCAATTCTAAAATCCCAACATCCCCTTCGTCTTGAACTTTGAACTTAAATCTTGAACTTTGACCCATGCGTGAAGATTATCTAAAAGCTGAAGGCGAAGGGTTGGAACCAGAAGAAAAAGAAATTGAAAAGGCATTGCGCCCACTTTCATTTCAGGACTTCACGGGCCAGCACAAAGTGGTGGAAAACATTAAAATTTTTGTGCAAGCTGCCAAACAACGTGGCGAGTCGCTTGACCATGTTCTTTTACATGGCCCTCCCGGTTTGGGGAAAACAACACTTTCTTTCATCATAGCGAATGAGTTGGGCTCGAATATTAAAATCACGTCAGGGCCTGTGCTGGACAAACCCGGTGACCTGGCAGGCCTGCTTACCAACTTAGAGATCAATGATGTTTTGTTCATTGACGAAATCCACCGGCTCAATCCCATTGTGGAAGAATATCTTTACTCTGCCATGGAAGATTTCCGTATCGACATCATGCTCGACTCGGGGCCCAACGCACGGTCAGTACAAATTTCATTGAACCCATTCACATTGATCGGGGCAACCACGCGTGCGGGTTTGCTCACGTCTCCCCTGCGCGCCCGGTTCGGAATCAATTCACGATTGGAGTATTACGATTCGAAATTGCTCACCAAAATTGTGAACCGTTCGGCAGGCATACTCCACACACCCATTGTAGAAGATGCCGCTTTTGAAATTGCCCGCAGAAGCAGGGGCACACCGCGCATTGCCAATAATTTATTAAGACGCACCCGCGACTTCGCGCAGATAAAAGGTGACGGCACCATCACCAAAGCCATTGCACAAATGGCGCTCAAAGCATTGGATGTGGACGAAAATGGTTTGGACGATATGGACAACCGCATCCTCACAACCATCATCGAAAAATTTAAAGGAGGCCCGGTGGGGTTAACTACCATTGCCACTTCCGTGGGAGAAGAAGCCGAGACCATCGAAGAAGTGTATGAACCGTTCCTGATCCAGGAAGGATATATCAAGCGCACATCGCGCGGAAGGGAAGCTACTGAAATAGCATACAAGCATTTAAAGATTGTTCCGCCATCGCGGGCGCAGGGGTTGTTTGATTAACAGATGCTATACTTCTTGCTTTCTTAGAGCCTTAGTGGCAAATAAAGAGTACGAAAATTTGAACCACAAAGCCACAAAGGCCACGAAGTTTCACCAAGAAGAAGCATTGAAATTAAACATTGGTGATCAAATCCATTGAACTGTGTTGTGCAAAATTCCTATACCCTCAATGGAAATGGAAACTTCATCGTTCGCTTGCAAAGTAAAATCATTGGGAGGCACAATGCCCGTGCCCGTCATGAGGAAGCAACCATATTGAAATTTACAGGCTTTGTAAAGCCAGGTGGCCAACTCAGGCAGGTTTCGTTTCATCCGGTTCAGTTGAATGGAATTGGCAAACATTTCTCTTGAATTTCTTTTTATGGAAATACTGATTTGGGTGTCGCTTGAAATAGGTTTTTCGGGCACGAACAAACACGGGCCCAGTGCGCAACTGCGCTCATAGATTTTTGCCTGGGGAAGGTACAACGGGTTTTCGCCTTCAATGCTGCGCGAACTCATGTCGTTGCCAATGGTGTATGCCTGAATGTTTCCATCCGAATTGATGAACAGTGTTAGTTCCGGTTCAGGCACATTCCACGAAGAATCTTGGCGGATATAAACATCATCGCCAGGCCCGCTTACACGGTGTGGCAATGCCTTAAAAAATAATTCCGGGCGATCGGCTTCATACACTTTTTGATACACATCGGCAGCACCCGAACTTTTCGATTCTTCCATGCGCGCATCGCGGCTGCGCAAATAGGTGACGCCAGCAGCCCACACTTCCTGGTTGCCAATGGGTGCTAGTGGGTTGGTTTGCAGCTTGCGGCTTTGCTCAGGAGAAATTGGTTGTGCGTTGCCCAAAAGTTTTTCCAGATGATTGTAAAGTTTGGGTTGGTTGATCAGCGAATCCCACGATTCTGTAAATAAAAAAGCTATACCGTCTTTGATCAGTAGTTGGCCTTGAGAGGTGTTGTATAGATGCATGGTAATTTTTGTTCTAAATCTACACCAACTAGCAATTACAAAAAAAAGCCGCCCCAAATAAACTGGGACGGCCTCTTTCAAGTTTACTTCTTCAATAAAAAATCAATACCCAGGGTTTTGCTTCAAGGTAGCAGTACCAGAAATTGAACTGTTCAAAATTTCCTGTGTAGGTATTGGATAATACTCGTGCTTACCAGCCGTAAACGTCACTCCTTTCAAATAAGACTGTTTATTTCCTTCTACAGCCCAATAAGCATCAAGAGTCTGCTTCGCAATTCCCCAACGCACCAGATCAAAGCGCCTGTGGCCTTCCATAGCAAACTCAAGACGGTTTTCAAATTGAATGGCTCTAAGTGCACCGGCTTTGGTATCAAAAGGAGCTGTTGCTGCAGGATAAGTACCAACCACATAGTTGGCCGCATTTGCACCACTTGGCAATTTCACGAAACCAGCTGAATTGCCTGCCCGCGCCCTTACCATGTTTACATAAACTCGGGCCTGATCCAAACTTCCTACTTCCGCTTCACATTCGGCAAGCCACAACAATACATGGGCATAGCGGATCATGCGATAATTGTTGGCATTTTGCCTTCCACTGCCAACTGATGATGAAAGGGTATTTCTTTCAGCCAGATAATGCATGTGCTTGATAGGTGAGTAAGGCCCTCCATAAGCCTGCTCACGCACCCAAGATTTTCCTGGGTGAACACCCCAATCCAAATAAGGCACGCCTCTCCTTCCAACTGTCCAGTCTAAACGTGAATCAACAGGCGAGGTGATGTCTGGTGCATAAGTTGCATTTGATTCAACACCTCTGTCATTTTTAAAATCAGTTGCATTAAAGGAATCAAAAAGGGGAAGCCCGTTGGCATCTACCTTAAATGCATTCACTAAGTTTTGAGCTGGTTGGAAGAAACCGCAACAGGTAGCAGGACCTGCATAAGGATAATTTAAGGTTGCCCCGTTGTTACCATTTTGCCCACCAGTTGTACCATCATTAACCGAAAACTGGATTTCGAAAATGGATTCGGCATTATTTTTTGTGGACGCCCTATAATTATCATGGTAGCGAGGCATCAAGCTGTATCGGCCACTGGCCACGATGGCATCCAACAATACTTTTGCCTGAGCAAATTTTTTCTGGAAGATATAAGCCTTTGCCAAATAAGCGGCAGCAGCCCATTTGGTAGCACGGCCTCTCTGGCCATTGCGAGCAACACCCGCTTGATCCAGGTTTTTATAAGCGAAATCAAAGTCAGCTTCGATCTTTGGCCAAATGTCGGCAGTATTGGTTTGCTTTGTGCTATTGGGTTCAAGCGGGTCATAGGTTACATCATCAATGTAAGGCACGTTGTTCCAAATTTTCTTCGCATCAAAATGGTAGTGTGCGCGAAGGAACCTTGCCTCGGCCGTGATCAAGGTGGCATCTGCCGGTGTGATGTCGGTAGCTTTAGGGAGCATTTGCAAAACATCGTTGCTGCGCGAAATACCATCATATAAAACCCTCCATTTGCCTCTGAAATAGCCGTTGTCGGGAAGGATGTTATGCGTTTCAATAAAGGTCATATCCGGTTGGTCACCAGAGGTAGTTCCTTTATACGCATCATCGGCTGCAATACTTCCATAGACGTGATTATCAGCGGCCGAATGAAAAGAAGTTCCGGTTCCATTCCAACCATCCAGCAATGAATAGGCACCTGTCAACAGGAATTCAACCCCTATTCTGTTGCTCAATGTTTGCACACTTAGCAAACCTTTAGGTGCAACTTCCAGAAAAGAGTCGCTGCATGACAGTGGCAGCAAAGTAGCCACCACCAGCATAATCAAACTTAATTTTCTCATATTCTTTTTTTTATATTTTAACTATTAAAAGCTTGCATTGATACCTATAAGGGTTGCTTTGAAGGCAGGATAAGAGCCTTCGTCAACACCCATGTGGCGATCGTTTCCTGCGCCATAATTACGCAAGTTGATTTCAGGATCTAACCCCGTGTAGTTGGTTATGGTTATCCAGTTTTGTCCCTGTAAATAAACAGCGCAACTTGACATGCCCAATTTAGAAATCAGGTTCTTGGGCAAGGTGTAAGTCAACTGGATGTTTTTAAAGCGCAGATACGAACCGTTCTCAATATAGTAAGTGGAAGGGTTGGTACTGATCACATCATTCGAGCGCAACTGTGGAAGCACCGCATCTGTTTTACCAGGCCTCCAGCTTCCTTCCCACATGGTTTTGCTGCGGTTACCGGCAAAAGTCTGGAAGTCGGTCCAGTACTTTACATAATTGAAAATATCATTGCCCTGAACGCCTTGTGCAAACACAGTCAGGTCGAAGTTTTTATATCCAGCACTAAGGTTTAGAGCATAGGTAAAATCAGGATGCGGACTGCCGATAATGGTACGGTCATCCTGATTGATCTTACCATCAGGTTGACCGGTCAAAGTGCCACTGGCATCCCTTCCGTTGGTATCCCTGAAAATAAACTGACCTGCTTTATTATTATTACCTCCACCAAATTGAACAGCATGAGCGGTTGCCTCCGGATCGGTCTGGAATATGCCATCAATGATGTATCCAAAGAAGGATGATAGTGGATTATCCTGCTGTGTAACAGACATGGCCGGGATACGGGTGGTAAACCCAAAGTATTGGGTACGAGGGTTGCCATCTGTTTTGAGCACTGTGTTGCGGTACATTCCAAAATTGCCACCTAAACTATAACGCAAATCACCCTGCATGACGGTGCTGGTATAATTGATATCAATATCAACACCACGGTTGCGCATCTCCCCAATGTTTTGGAAAGGGTTGGTAGCTATGCCGTGAGTAGTTTGTAACTCAACGGGGAAAAGCATGTCCGTTGTTTCGCGGGTGTACCAGTCGAATGACACCTCTAATTTGTTATCCAACAGTTTGGCATCAAAGCCTGTGTTGATGGAAGTGGTTGTTTCCCACCGTGCCTTAGGGTTTGCAAATTGAAAGATTTCATATCCTTGAATGGATGATGTGCTTGAACCATTCAAATCATAAAAGGCAGTTTGGGCATCGGTGTTAAATGTTTGGTATGAGTTGTAGTCACCAATTTCCTGATTGCCCGTTTGGCCCCAACCCGCGCGTATTTTTAAGTCACTGATCAGCGAAATACTTTTCATGAACTCCTCATTCGATATCCTCCAGCCTGCACTAACAGATGGAAACACTGCCGACCTGTACGCTGCTGCAAAGCGGGATGAACGGTCTCTGCGCACGGTTAAATCCAACAGGTATTTATTGTGAAGCGAGTAATTTGCTTTGGCAAATTCTGAGGCCAATCTCCAATCCATATAAACGCCTCCGCTGTTGTTGGCGGTGCCCGGGTTTCCAGCACTTAAATATCTGTTTACCAAATCATCTACCGCAAATCGGCTACGGCCAGCACTAAAGGTTTCACCGTAAGCCTTAATGGCTTCGGTTCCTGCCAACAAGGTAATGTTATGAACACCCCCAAATGATTTTGTGTAGGTAAGGGTATTGTACCATGTCCAGTTAAAATCATAACTGTTGGTGGTGTTTAGATTATTTGTGGCAGCCGATTCTGAATGCTCTAACTCCCGTATGGTAAAAGTGCGAACATTAAAAATGTTGTAGTCTATGCCTATGCTGGTTTTTGCGGTCAGCCCTTCCAATATGTCAAATTCAGCATACGCATTTCCAAACAACCGCACATTTTTATTGATGTTGTCTTTTCCCCTCATCAGTTGCCCAACCGGATTGCGGCTATTGTCCAGGTCACCACCTTTGGTGCCGGCAGGGTAGCCCATGATATCATACACCGGAATGATCGGCTGCATGCGATAAGCAAAGGAGATGGCATTGCTCTCGCTTTGGTTTCCGTTTTGCTGGCCCACGCGCTCGTCATAACCGATCTGGATGTTTTCGCCCACGCGGAAACGCTTGCTCACAGAAAATTCGGTGTTGGAGCGGAGCGTATAGCGCTTGTAGCCGGTGTGCATCATGATCCCCTTCTGGTCGAAATAGTTGAGGGAAATCGCATAGTTGCCATTATCATTGCCGCCCGAAAGGCCTATTTGATGGTTTTGTATAGGGGCCGCATCAAAAATTTCATCCAGCCAATTGGTGCCTTCTTTATTGGCTTTGGTGATCAGCCACTTTGAATTTCTAAAAGCAGGCGCATCAATGTCCTTTGAGTAGTTGGCGGGGTTCACCCGTGGGTCGCCTTCCATGGCACCCGATGGAAAAATATAATCAGGAATGACAGGGGCAACACCGGTTCCAAATTGCGAATGCACAGGGTTTCCTGAAGTAGCATTCACAGCACCCGCATTTTTGCGCGACTCCCAAAGGAGGCTTGCATAATCCTGTGTGTTGAGAAGGTCTAAAAATTTCCAGGGCTTTTGAACTCCATAATAAGAGTCGTAAGTGAGTTTTGATTTTCCGCTTTTGCCACGCTTGGTAGTGATGATCACCACTCCGTTGCCGGCACGTGCCCCATAAATGGAAGCGGCCGAGGCATCTTTCAATACCTGTACTGAAGCCACATCATTCATGTTGAGTGAAGTAAGGCTTCCTTTGGTAGGCACACCGTCCACCACAAAGAGCGGAGAATTGTCGTTGATCGTACCGAAGCCACGCACGCGCACCATTACACCACCACCGGGGCTGTTGTCGTTACCAACCGTAACACCGGCCACGCGCCCTTGCAATGCCTGGCCCAAACTGGAAGTAGGAACGGCAAGCAATTTTTTGGAATCAACAATGGACACGGCACCCGTGATGTCCCTCTTGGACTGGCTTCCATAACCGGTAACCACAACTTCAGATAAGGAGATAACATCAGGGTCGAGGCTCACATTAATGTTTGATTGCGAACCCACCGGTACTTCCTTGGTGAGGTAGCCAACAAAAGAAAATACCAGCACGGCATCGGAGGCAGGAACATTGATGTTGAAATTCCCCTGGCTGTCGGAGACAGTTCCGGTGGCTGTGCCTTTTACCAGGATGTTTACTCCCGGCATGCCTGCACTGCCTTCATCGGCAACTCTTCCCGAAACTTTTCGCTCTTGCGAAAACCCCGAGAAGAACACGAACAGAAGAAGCATGCTTACGAGCATCTGCTTCTGCCTTTTGTAAATTTTTAACCTGATTAATTTGGGTTAAGTGAAATTTGAGTTTTTAACTAAGGATAAATTTAGCATCAATTTTCCTTCTGATCAAAATTTTTCCGTAAACGATTGCGTACAGATGTTAGTTAATTTTCTTAAATTATAAAACTGATTTAGCCGAGCTATGACGAACAAAAAACATTTAACCCCTACGCTTACTTTAGAGAAACTTTCAAGATAACTTGTACAATTGTCCAACATCGTCTAACCCCGCTTCGGGGACGATGTTTGTGAGGCATCACTTGGTTGCGTATCGCCCCGAAGCGGAGAAGATACTTGACATTGTAGAAAATCCCGGCAGCCGATACACGAGTAATAATTGACAGTCAAAAGCAACTTGCAGGCAGGTTGTACATTTGCTTTGCAAAAGCTATCCGAAATAATTTGAACCATCATTCTCTCGAAACTCAGTGAACAAAACCAAAACCTCCTCAAACACCCAATTCATAAAATCACTTTCTGCCCAATTGGGCTTTAGTTACTGCGGCATTGCCAAAGCTGGATTTTTGGAAGAGGAGGCCCCACGATTGGAAGAGTGGTTGAAGCGCGGCTATCAGGGCAAGATGGGGTATTTGGAAAATCATTTTGACAAACGGCTGGACCCCACGGTGCTGGTGCCCGGGGCAAAATCGGTGATCAGCTTGGTCTATAATTATTATCCCGCCAAGGACCATGCTAAGGAAAACCCCGATGAACTGAAAATTGCAAAGTATGCCTACGGAGAAGATTATCACTTCATAATAAAAGACAAATTGAAAATCTTTCTCACTAAAATTCAGGAAGAGATTGGAGAGATACATGGCCGCGCGTTTGTGGACTCTGCCCCGGTGCATGAGCGGGCGTGGGCAAAAAAATCGGGGTTGGGCTGGGTTGGAAAAAATAGTTTGTTGCTCAACCGCTCGATGGGAAGTTTCTTTTTTCTGGCCGAACTAATTGTTGACCTCGAATTGGAGTATGATGGGCCCATCAAAGATTATTGCGGCACATGCACAGCATGCATGGATGCGTGCCCCACCGATGCAATACCCCAACCGTATGTGGTGGACGGCAGCAAATGCATCTCGTACTTCACCATCGAACTGAAAGAAGAAATTCCTGCCGAGGCAAAAGGCAAATTCGAAAATTGGATTTTTGGTTGCGACATCTGCCAGGATGTGTGCCCTTGGAACCGTTTTTCACAACCACATAAAGAAGCGCGCTTCGACCCCCACAAGGATTTGGAAAAAATGAACTCACAAGATTGGAAAGAAATTACCCATGAGGTATTTGAAAAGCTGTTCAGAAATTCTGCGGTGAAGCGCACCAAGCTGGAGGGGTTGAAGAGGAATATTGATTTTATTTGAAATCGTTCAGAGTGTCAGCAATGTCGCTTCCCGGTTTATTGCACATGGTCAATAATATCGTCCAGCCACTTTTAAAATTTGTCTTAGTATAAGTAGGTCAGGTTCATTAAAGCGAAATATTTTTATACTGGCTTCCCCAAATTTGCTTTTTGAAACTATTTTAGCACCATCAATTCCAAAATGGTCTAACCAATTATCAATCCTTGGATTATAAAGCCTTATAATTTCATTTTCATAAATGGTAGCAAAATCTGAGCCCTTGTGTTGATTGCAATGAGGACATGCAAAAGCTAAATTATCAAACCCGTTGGCACCTCCATGTTTAACTGGGATAATGTGGTCTATCTCGAACGATAAAAACATATCATCACTGTGTACTCTGCAATATTCACATTTGAAATTTGCACGCTCGGCTACTATTTGCCGTATCCTATCTGAAATAGGTTGTCTCACTTGGCGAGCAGCAAACGAGCCCGGGCTTTAGTGAGGCTTATAAATAAGTCGAGGGCCAAATAGCGTTCCAGTTCGGTTGCTTGTTCTAAACTAATTGTCCCTTCTTTCTTTAACTCAATCAATCTTTCCACCTCCTCAGACATTGTTGTTGACGCCTTCAGGTTTACGATTTTTTCGGGGGCCATTTGAGCCAGCATAGTTGCTACATCACCAAATGTTTCGGCTACATTCATGGTTGTAAAAATTAATTGACAAATTCTCCTTTTCAAATATAAAACTAAGGAATGAAAACTGGCATACCTATAATTACTGGAACAATTAACCGGCAAGGCGGTTTTGAACCACAAAGACTGCAACGCATCATATTTGTCCAATGCGTTTTGAAACATTGGAGCAAAAGAACCAACAACCAAAAAAAAATCCTGCACAGTGGCAGGATTTTTTGGTTAAACAAGGTAACAACTATGCAATCACGAAAACCCGGTTAAGGATTGCTTCGTGTTCACTCCGGTAGTTGGCATAACACCAATTCCGAAGTTCCTGTATTTCATCGGCTATCAGCATCTTGATAGCTTTTCTCAGCTCTTTTTCGAAGAGCCGTGCGTCAAAACTCACCCGTGTGAGAATTTGTTTTACGTAACTAAGCATTTTCATTTAAAAAATAGTAAAGTACGTTGCGCAACAATTTAAATATAGCGTTGCGGGCATGAAAATAGTAAAAGCAATTCAAGAGTGAAAAGAACATTTTACATTTGCAGGGTGCAACGAGTTGCGAAACCATTTTTACTATGATTTTTTTGACCAGACCGGCTACCCTTTCTTTTTTGTTGCTGCTTGCCAGCGTGGGATATGCCCAAAACAATGTCCAAATCGCCCTGGGCCCCGATGAGATCGGTGAAAACCAATCGTGGACGATCACCGTCACCATAAATAACGACAGATTAAAAAGTTATGAGAATTTTCCTGACATCGATGGTTTTCGCAAAAGGGGCACTTCCAACCAGTCGCAAACCACTATTGTGAACGGACAAATGACTTCCGCGCAAAGCGTGATCATGACCTACACGCCCACCAAACAAGGCGTGTTTACAGTGCCCTCATTCAAAATGAAAGTCAACGATCAGATTGTTTCCGTTACCGGAAAAAAAGTGAAAGTGGGCCCGGCCGTGCAAGCCCAGCGCGATCCGTTCCGAAGCCTCTTTGAAGCCGACCCTGCAGATGTTTTTTCCAATCGTGGCAGCACCGAGTTTGTGGATGTAAAAGAAGATGCACTGTTGGCGTTGACAACCAGTAAGGATGAAGTTTTTATAGGAGAAGGTTTTACCGCCACACTTTCCTTTCTTGTTGCCGATAACAACCGGGCGCACATGCAGTTCCATGATCTGGGAAAGCAGCTTTCAGAAATCCTGAAAAAAATAAAACCGGCCAACTGCTGGGAAGAAAATTTCAACATAGAAAACATTGAAGGCGAACCGATATCCATCAATGGAAAGGGTTACACCCAATACAAAATTTATCAGGCCGCCTATTATCCGCTCAACGCACAACCGTTAAAGTTTCCAAGTGTGGGCTTGGAGATGATAAAATTCAAGGTGGCCAAAAACCCTTCCTTCTTTGGCCAAAACCGGCAAGAAGATTTTAAAACATTTTATTCCAAAGCCAAAACAGTAAACGTAGTAGAACTGCCTCCACACCCTTTGCGCGATGCGGTGGCCGTTGGCGATTATCAATTGAATGAATTATTGACTGCGGCAAATCCTAAAACGGGTCAGAGCATGGGGTATGAATTTCGGGTTAGTGGAGAAGGCAATATATCGGCCATTGAAAAACCCGTGGTGCAGAACGATGCCAACTTTGATTTTTACGAACCCAACCTGAAACAAAATATAAAACGCGAAGGTGGCCGCGTAACAGGCAACAAGTCGTTCAATTATTTTATGATTCCCAAAGAGCCAGGGGAGTTTAAGCTGGGTGATTATTTTCAATGGGTGTTTTTCAATCCCAATAAAAAAAAGTACGATACCTTGCGGTCGCAATATACCCTGCGCATAGAAGGCGAAAGCCAAAAAAATCAATTTATAGAAAGTACCGATCTTGGCTCTTTTTACGACCGGATGGATGCCACCGGCAATCAACTTCAACACGCAACATCTTTTGATTGGATGAAGGTGAGTTTGAATATTTTTATTTTGGTAACGTTGGCCGCATCGGCATTCCTTGTCTTCAGGAAATAATCCTTACATTCGAAAATAAATTTTGTTGGTTATGGAAAAGGAGAATTGGTTGGATGCGTTAAATGACGACATAAGCGATATGCGTGCACTCACATTGGCCATTACCGAAGACACAAAAGTAACGAAGCAAAAAATTAGTGTGATGAGGGAAGAAGTGAAGGAATTAAGATTTGCTCTGGCTCCACTGTAAACTCCATTTCAATTCCTAAGACGTTAATTCCTGAAATCACTTTATTTATGGCAGGTTTTAGTATAGAAGATTGCTCCAAGCCAAAATCTTAAATCCAACATCATAAATCTTAAATCTTAAATTTCATATCTCACATCTCATATCTTTCATCTTTCATGAGCAACTCATACGGAACTATTTTTAAGATCAGCACTTTTGGCGAAAGCCACGGCCCCGCCATTGGCGTAATCATTGATGGATGTCCGGCAGGGCTTGACATTGATGAAGCCTTCATTCAAGCAGAGCTGGACCGCAGAAGGCCTGGCCAATCAAAAATAACTACGCAACGAAAGGAAGATGATACCTTCAAAATTCTTTCAGGGGTTTTCGAAGGAAAATCTACCGGCACACCCATCGCCATCATTATCGAAAACCAGGACCAGCGCAGCAAAGATTATTCGCATATCCAGAATACTTTCCGGCCCTCGCATGCCGATTATACCTACGAAGTAAAATATGGAAATCGCGACTATCGCGGAGGTGGAAGAAGTTCGGCACGCGAAACTGCCGCCCGTGTGGCGGCAGGTGCCATTGCAAAATTGTTGTTGAAAAAATATGGTGTGGAGGTGAACGCCTATGTTTCGCAGGTGGGCGAATTGAAGGCACCTGCTTACACGCAATTGGATTTAAGTAGAACAGAAGACAACATGGTTCGTTGCCCGCATCCGGCCACAGCCGAAAAAATGATTGCCCTAATTGATGAAGTGCGATTGGGCCGCGATACCATTGGGGGCATGGTAACATGTGTAGTAAAAAATACTCCTGTCGGATTGGGCGAGCCCGTGTTTGATAAACTGCATGCCGAATTGGGCAAGGCCATGCTCAGCATCAACGCGGTGAAAGGTTTTGAATATGGAAGCGGCTTTGCTGGTGTCACGCTGCGCGGCTCACAACACAATGATGAGTTTTATAATGATGGCACAAAAATCCGCACCAAAACAAATCACTCGGGCGGAGTGCAGGGCGGCATCAGCAACGGAGAAGATATTTATTTTAATGTGGCATTCAAACCGGTGGCCACCATTATGCAAGATCAACCGAGTGTGGACAAAGATGGAAATGAAACCACCGTGTCGGGAAAAGGAAGGCACGACCCCTGCGTGGTGCCGCGGGCCGTGCCTATTGT
>JAYVAI010000459.1:0-7577 GCA_043751075.1 Cyclobacteriaceae bacterium
AAAATTTTTGATGTGGGAGAAAAATGTTGCCACGCCAATCCCACCTGGTGAGCCGACTGTGGCTTTATATCTTTTGTTACAGGAAACCAAACATCTGCGGGCGATGTGATGGCCGAGTTGGCAATGCGGTGCAAGTACTGCACCATGCGCGAGTAGCTCATCTTGAGCGACTGCTGCTCGTTGAGTTTATAGCGGCCCGAAAGGCGTGGCTCCGGATTGGCGTAACTTTTATTTTCGGCAATGGCGGCAGACACGCGAAAGCCGGAGTTGATCGTCCAGCGTTTGCCTTTCTGAAATTCATACTGGGCATACGCGCCTGCTTCTTGCATAAGCCGTCCGTTGGAAGCACTGCTCTCCAACAGTTCGGCAATAAAGCCGGAGGTGTTCACCACGCTGGGGCTCACCGTGTGCTGTGTCCACTCAAGGCCGGTTTTAAATTTGCCAATCGC
This sequence comes from Cyclobacteriaceae bacterium, assembly GCA_043751075.1. Lineage (GTDB taxonomy): Bacteria > Bacteroidota > Bacteroidia > Cytophagales > Cyclobacteriaceae > ELB16-189. The sequence goes on from JAYVAI010000459.1 coordinate 450, forward strand.
GAGCGAGTCGCTCGCCCACTGGATGCGTGCGCTATAGTCTTCGATGTCGGATGCGGCCAGCAATTGGTTGTCGTCAAATATGTTGATGATGTTGTATTGGTATTTCGAGCGGGTGAGCGAAACATTTGTTTGACTTGCGTGAAGGCCCTGATGGCTCCACTGCAACCCCTGGCTGTTGTTGCCCGATTCATAGCTTGTCAAAAACCCATCGCCATCGTTGTTACGGTCGCGGAAAATGTCCAGCAGATCTTTTCCACCATAGTAACTGAATTTGATTTCCTGTTTTGTACTGGGCTTATAGATCAACTTGCCGTTGAGGTCGTAAAAAAAGTATGGCAGCTCGCGGTCCACGGCCCGCATCACTCGGTCTATGTAAGTTCTGCGGCCCGCAAGGTGCAGCCCCAATTTATTTTTGATCAGCGGCTGCTTTATAGAAAGCCGTGATGCGATGATGCCCACATCGCCCGAAACACGTGTGCGATCTGGAATTTCGGAATTGGTTTTTACATTCAAGATGGATGACAAGCGACCACCATACTCGGCAGGGAAGCCTCCGTTTACCGATTCCACTTTGTCGAGCACATCGGGATTGAACACCGACACGAAACCCAACAGGTGACTGGTGTTATAAATGGGCACATCATCCAGCAACACTAAGTTTTGATCGGCAGCACCACCGCGCACAAACAGATCGGAACTTCCCTCCACCCCGCGCAGCACACCGGGCAACAGTTGCAATGTTTTTATCAGATCGGCTTCACCGCCCAACACTGGAATAGACTCCACATCGCTTTGTGTGATCACGTGCATGCTCGACCGGGTTGATTGCTGAATATCCTGACTGGAATAACGATCGGAAGATATTACCACTTCTTTCAGTTGGCCGATGTCGGGCTCCATCTCAATTTGGATGAATGTATCATACCTCACCAACATGGTTATGGTCTTGTTTTTAAATCCCACGAAAGTGAAGTTCACCGATTTTTTTCCGGGTGTGGTGCGCACCTCAAATTTTCCTTTGTCGCCAACAGCCAAGTGGATGGAGTCGGGCTGGATAAAGAAGTGGGCGAGGGGAAGCGGGTCGCCATTTTTTTCATTCACCGTGCCGCGCAACAAAACCGTTTGTCCAATGAGGGCAAGGGGGCATATAAAAGTGAGGATGAACAAAAGTCTTAGCACGGCAGAGGGAAAACACGAAGATAGGGGGAATAGTTTTGGGTTGAGAGGGGTGTTGTCAGACTCTGTAGCAAACTGAGCTGCTTGGTTTGGGTAGTAGTTGCCACGACCTTTAGGTCGTGGTTTAATTGGATGAAGGATATATCGGCTTTAGCCGAATGGTTGAAAGAATATTTTTAAGAAAGGCAATAATAAATATTCGATTGGGGCTAAAGCCATTGGTGTTTCTCTACCAATTACCACGACCTAAAGGTCGTGGCAATTCACCCTATCCGTCATAGAAACCAAAAACTCTACCCCTGAAACCCGTTCTTCCTGTGTGTGCCATCGCAGAAGGGTTTGTTTTGCGAACCACCACAACGACAAAATGCAGTGGCCTTGCTACTTTTGGTGATCACACCGGAAGGATTTTTTACGCTCACATTTCCATATACCATCAATGGGCCGTTGGGGATTGTCTCTATGATCGCTTCTGCTTCCACGCTTATGGCTTCACCTTTTCCGTCAGCGTTCATGCAATAACTGAGCGCCCCCGATGGGCATTTTTTTATCTGATCAATAATTTTTTCTGTGGTTGATTTTTCGGGTGTGATCCAAGGTAATTCTTGGGGATGGAACACTTCGCCCAACCCATTGAATAGTCAAATAGCTGAGTGGATGCACACGGATGGTTTCCACACAATGGTGACTTCTCCGTTGGTATAGGTTTTTGTGATGTCCTTCATAGTTGTTGGGTTTTAGTTGTTGGTTCCGCTGCTGATTGCGATCCTAAGAGCTGCCAACCAGCGATGAATTGATTTCTATTGGATTGGTAAGGGCCTTATGAACAGGGCACAATTTAGAAATCTGTAACATCCGTTGGCGTTGTTGCTCATCCAGGTTACCGGTTATTTCGATTGTTGAATTGAAAATTGTTTTTCCTTCCACCTCTTCACTTGCTACGGTTACTTCAATTTGTTGCACATCAAACTTTTTGCGGTTGGCATACATGCGCAAGGTAATGGCCGTGCATGACGCGAGCGACATGCGCAAAAAATCACCGGGCCGTGGGCCCAAATTTTTTCCTCCCACATCTTCGGGCTCATCGGCAATCAATCGATGGTTGCGCGCCTTTAGTTCGGTGCGGTAAATTTCATCCGAGATTGTAGCTATGGCAATTTTTTCTTCCATCTGTTAAAACGATTTGTTCATGGCAAACTCCTGCTGAATGTACCGCTCGCGTGGGGCAACTTCGCGCTGTTTCAAGTTTTCAGAAAGTGTGGCAGGGTCGCCCGGATAGCCGATCGCCATCATCACGCCAAAATCAAACGAGTCGGGAATGTTCAACACATCTTTTGCCTTCTGGCGATCGTAGCCCCCCATCTGGTGCACGTTCAATCCCAAGCTGGTGGCTTGCAAGGATAAGAATGCATTGGCCCCTCCCAAATCATATTTGGCCGATCCATTGGGCTGATTGTTGCGCAACAGATTTTTTCGGTAAAGACTTAAAATAAGAAGTGGCGCATCCGAAGCCCACGTAATGTTGCCTTCATTTAACACGCTGAGCAATTTGTTCCAAAGTTCCGGTTGGTCTTTGGTGGCGTAGATGTACACCCACGGTTGCTCGTTCAGGCTGGAGGGTGCCCACCGTGCAGCTTCAAACAAGGATTGTATTTTTTCGCTCTCTAAAGGTGTGCTGGAATATGCCCTTCTGCTCCTCCTGTTTTGGATTTCCGGCAGTACTTCCAAATCAAACCCATTTGACTTCTGCATTGTTATTTGTTGTGTCTCCATATTACTTGACTGGTTGTAAAATTAACATAAAGTTGGCGTCCGATAGTTTTGCAATTCATAACAGCGAAACAGGCAAACAGTTCATTTTGAAAATTTGGGGGAGGCGCGATGATGGTGCGCCTGAAACAACTCCGCCTTTCAAGGCTTGGGTGATGGTTGGTTTTTGTGTTTCCATAATTTTAAAATTTGGGTTTCAAATGATTACGTTTTGTGTTAACTGATTTTTTCTTACCCAAGCATCATAACTATTATCCATTCATGGGCACTTCCATCAACAACACGTGTGCATCGCTATTGGCCACCAGGTTTAATTTCTCCACGTCCCAAATGCCAAGACCGTCACGCTTGTTCAACGGTTGCCCATTGATGGTAATATCGCCATCAATGACAAAAGCATACACACCATTGCCATTCTGTTTGATTGCATAGTCGGTGATAAATCCTTTTTTCAGGTTGCCGAGCTGAAACCAGGCATCCTGATTTATCCAAACCCCATCGTCAGCTTTCGAAGGGCTAACAATCTGTTGAAGTTTGTTTACGCGGTGCTCTGGCTTAAAGCTGATTTGGTCGTAGCGTGGTTTGATGTTCTTCACTTTTGGAAACACCCATATTTGAAGGAAGTTTACTTTTTTATCGGGGTTCTTGTTGTACTCCGAGTGCGATATGCCAGTGCCCGCACTTAAAATCTGCACATCATTTTGTTTGATCACGGCCACATTGCCCAGGCTGTCCTTGTGTTCCAGGTCTCCCGCCAAGGGGATAGAGATAATTTCCATGTTATCGTGCGGGTGAGTGCCGAAACCTTTGCCGCCATCAACAAAGTCATCGTTTAAAACGCGCAGTGCTCCAAAGTGCATGCGGGCAGGATCATAATAGTGGGCAAAACTAAAGGTGTGGCTGGTGTCGAGCCAGCCGTGGTTGGCATGGCCGCGGGTGCTGGCTTTGTGCAATACAGTATTCATAATTGGAATTTTAATACAAAAATATAGACAATTGTTGTATAGACAATAGTTTTTGAAAAAACGTTCCCAAGAATGAGAATGAACTTGGCCGAATCGGCTATAGTGGCAAAGGAGGAAATTAACCACTTCCCCATTCCATTACTTGGAGCTGCATAAACCAACTTTCCAACCACTCCATTGATTATTAACCAATTTATAGCTAAATCAAATCATCATTCACCCTTCCCCTGCCATGGCTTCAATCTTACCCGGTTACGAATACGACATATTTATCAGCTACCGCCACAACGACAACCAATATGATGGATGGGTGAGCGAATTTGTGGAGAAACTCCGCAGGGAACTCGTTGCAACAGTCAAAGAAAAACTCACCATTTATTTTGATGAGAACCCGGAAGATGGCTTGTTGGAATCCCATCATGTTGACCATACCATTACCACCAAACTAAAAGCCCTCGTCTTTATCCCCATTGTCTCCCAGACCTACTGCGACACCAAGAGTTTTGCCTGGAACAATGAGTTCCTCGCTTTTAGCAAAGCCGCTATACAAGAACGCTATGGCCGCGAAATAAAATTGGCCAATGGCAATGTGGCCAGCCGCATTCTTCCAGTAAAAATTCACGAAATGGAAAAGGAGGACACACGGTTGCTTGAAGATGTACTTCAAGGTGCTTTGCGTTCGATAGATTTTATTTATCATGCCCAGGGGGTAAACCGCCCGCTCAGGCCTAAAGATGACGACCGCCAGGACAACACGAACAACACGATCTACCGCAACCAGATAAACAAAGTGGCCAATGCCGTGAAGGAGATTATCGGTGGAATAAAAAACTTCGAGTCAAAAACCCTTCAAGGTTTCCAAACTACGGAAGGGTTTGTTTCACTTGGTGAAAACTCGTTGCAACCTTCACGGCCAACAAGCAGTGGAGCTCCTTCCATGCCCCGATGGTTCAACTCAACATTGCCCAGCGATATCCGCGTGGCAGTGCTGGATATTCAGCCCACCGTATTCCTGGCTTGGACTTCAAATGATTTGAAAGCCAAGCGTGAAGAGATGGCCTTGATCCTGACCCGTGCCGGATTTCAGGTGATACCCAACAGCGATTGCCCTTCATCGGACGAAGAATTTAAAAACAGCGTAGAGAAAAATTTAGAGAAGGCCGCGTGCTCGCTCCATATTTTAAGCGGAGAATTTGGAAGGCGGTTTGAAGAGGAAGACCAGGTATCATACCCCATGCACCAGTTCGAGATGGCCAAAAAGAAATCGGCCGGGGGCGGATCGAAATTCTGCACCTTCGTTTGGCATCTGGATGATGCGACCAAACAGGCCAAGCAACAACAGCAGGAGTTTATCAACAACATCCGCAATTACATCACGGCCAACATGACTTTTACCAATGCCTTCAGCCCTATGCAGTTGGTGGAAGATATGCGCTCGATGCTGATTGTGGAAAAACAAAAAATGCTCGACACCAAAGACACCGACATCTTTTTTATTTTCAATAAGCAAGATGCCAAGGATGCTTACCCTCTCACTGACCTGATAAGCCAGGAGCACACTATTGAAGTGATGAACATACTGCCCGGTGGCGAGGAGCAATATCGGGAACAGTCCACTCAGCAGATTCCAAAAAGCAAACTGGCCGTTGTCTATTTCCGCTATGGTGCAGATTGGGCGTTGCCATTTATTAAACAAGTTTGGAAAGAAGTGGGGGGCGCATCATCGCCCACGCCCATGATGCTCATTGGCGAAGACGACCCGCAAACCAATATGGCCCGCATTTTCAAAGCACCCAAGGTTAGTTCGAGTATTGTATCCAAAGAGGAAGTGCCAGGTGAGGTGGAGAAGACTTATGGGAAGGTTGTTAAGTAGATGGTAGTTTGGTAAGAGGTGGTTGGTAAGAGGTAGTTGGTAAGAGGTTTGGTTTAAAAAATTAATAAGTGATAGTTATATGGAATTCGCAAATGGATTTAGAGACTTAGAAGTGTACAAGCTTTCCCGCCAGTTATCGAAAGAGATTTTTGCCCTTTCCAAAAAGTTTCCCAAGGAAGAAATGTATTCGCTTACGGATCAGGTAAGAAGGTCTTCCCGCTCGATTGGGGCACAAATAGCGGAAGCCTGGGGCAAGCGGAAGTATGAAAAACATTTTGTGAGTAAGTTAACAGATGCCGATGGCGAACAATTGGAGACCCAACATTGGATAGAGACAGCTTTGGACTGCTCCTATATTTCGATAGAAATCTCCAATGGTTTATTGAAGCAATACGATTCCGTGGGAAGAATGCTGAACTCCATGATTAACAAATCTTCCTCTTTCTGCAATCAAAAGATAAAAAAGATTACTAAAAGCTAGCACCTCTTACCATTTACCTCTCACCAACTACCTCTTACAACTTACCAACTACCACCTCCCTCTGATTCCCACAATGTTCAACCCCCTCGACACCTTCCCTTACATCGGCCTACGCCCCTTCTCGGAAGAGGACTCGCTGTATTTCAAAGGACGAGATGAGCAAATCCTCCAGCTCACCGCATTGCTCGAGGCCAATAAATTCCTAATGGTCACCGGTGCTTCGGGCGATGGAAAATCATCGTTGGTATATGCAGGCCTGGTGCCCAATGCAAGGGCGGGTTTCTTTAAGGCACAATATACCAACTGGGTTGTGGCCGACTTCCGCCCGGAGAGAACACCACTTCATAACCTGAGCAAAACCATTTCAAGGAACCTGAGAATCGGAAATGAAGAGTTAGTGGAAGTTGAATTGCGAAGAGGATTTTCATCCCTGCTGGAATTGTATACGACTTCCTCCCTTTATGTGGATGAAACTAATGAAGCCTGGCCAAAAGCCTCCGAAGGGGAACGCGATGACATGCAACGCAAGGCTGCGAACTTGTTAATCGTAGCCGACCAGTTTGAAGAATTTTTTACCAACCCGGAAAACTATTATAAGAATTCTACCTCGGCTGATTCGCAGTTGGTAATCAACCTGCTGTTGGAAACAGCACGGATCTCGATTGCCAAAAACCTGCCGGTGTATATCGTATGTACCATGCGCTCTGATTACATCGGGCAATGTGCAGCCTTTAGAGGACTGCCGGAGTTTATTGGCTTCTCTCAATTTTTTGTGCCGAGATTGAAGCGCAAAGAAATGGTGCAGGTGGTGAAAGAACCGGCTGCCCTGCATGGCGATAAAATTTCAAATCGTTTGGTGGAAC
>JAYVAI010000460.1:0-2901 GCA_043751075.1 Cyclobacteriaceae bacterium
ATACTTTCCCGCTACTTTGCTTTCGGAATAAAACAAGATGTAAAAATCATTATTTGCAACAGCTAACGAAAGCCCTTTCATCAAGGGGAGGTTTCGCGGTTGAACACTGGCTGAGTCCACCGGAAATGTTGCCCGCACATCGGCCGTGCGCGTTGCCGACACAGAATAAAAATATCCTACCGACAAACTATCCAACCGCTTTATGCCTGCGGTATGATCTTCTGCTATGACCAATGGCCTGTGGTTATATTTTTCTGGCACATCATGGAACAATGGTATGGAATCCAATTCCACCAAGAGCCACTTAAGCTGGTGGATAGCTTCCTCCAATTCTTTTTCCTTTCTCGACCGCTCATGCTTGGCAAATTCGTCAATGCCTTTGACCAAACTTTTAAGAACGGCCGTGGTGCCATACGCACTCGTTATAAAATCTTTGTAGTTGATGGCATCTTTTTCCAAATCACGGTTAATGACTTTTACTGAAATGCTATCCAATTGTTTTAATGTTTTTAGCTCTTCCCGAATGATATTTATTTTGGCCGAAACGTCATCGTTGTTGGCCACAGCCTTTTGAAGTACTGTTTCGCCCGCGTAGTCGAGTTCTTTCAACTTCAGATCAAATATTGCCAAAGGCAAAGGATCGGGATCGAGCTTTTTTAAATGATCGAAAATGTTGCTGGCACGCAGCTTGGCAAGATCCTTGGCTATGGAAATAGAAAACGATTCTACATGATCTCTGACTTTATTTATTTCCAAATCAAAATTGCTTATCTCTTTTCGGAGAGGATAAATTTCATCTCTGATTTTTGCTGTCGCCATCTGCGCCCATGAGGAGTAATCCCAAATCTTCAAGTCGTCCATCATGAAATCAGCCGATGAAGCCCCGTCTTTTTTAAAATTAATGAGCTCTTGCAATTCAACTGATTGATTGTAGGACGATTTGCCCACGGATTGCATGGCGGTTTTGTAATTTTTAAAAGCCACCTGGCTTGAATCAAACACAACTGCCAGCTTGCCCAAGGCCACGATAAGCTGTTCATCGGATTGCAAATAGAACTCTTTTTCCCCAGCATACTTTTGTTGAATGATTTTGAACAGCAAATTGGCCCTCGCATATTGAGCATCCGCATCAACATAAAACTTTTTTACCAAGATGACCTTCTCTTTTCTTTCGGTCAGGCTTTTGATGCGCGTTTCAATATCCAGTTGAATATCAGAAAACTTAACACCAAACTCACCGGTGCGCAAATCCCTGCGTGTGTATAGCAGGTAGTTCTCATCATTTTTCTTAACATCTTTCTCAGTGAGCAAGGGCAAACATTTGGAATAAAACAAAATGGCAGAATCAATAGTATGAATCAGTCTGTCAGTCTGTTTAAGAATGTCGCTTTTGGCCGATTTCTCTTGATGGATAATGCCCATGAAAAGATAAGCACTGGGATTGTCATCGTCTTCAACAAGATACCTTTTCAGAAAGGGTTCAGCTTGTTCATATTGCTTTGCATTCAGCAAAACCAGCAAGTCCTTGTATTTTACTTTTTGCGCCTGGCAAACCCCGCCTAAAAATGCTGACAAAACGAAAATAAAAACTATTTTGCTCATCATATTTATAACAAATCCTTGCTCGAAGTTATTAAAATTAAAGACATTTGACCAACGGCTTTCAATAACCAAGCCAACGAGACGGAGTTATGAAACTATTCTTTAATTCAATAAAACAAATTGTGGTGGCCCTTGCTCTTGTCGGGCTGTTGCAACTAACGGGTCTTTTGGAAAGTGCTACTGTATCGGCACAAAGGCTTGTATTAAATTCAGGTTTGCTTAACGCAGATATTGGATCAAAAAAAACGCCTTTAGTTTTTGATTATAATTTCACCATCAAAGACCTTAACGGAAACAAAGTGCCTTTCGAAAAGTTCAAGGGCAAAGTTGTTTTTATAAACCTGTGGGCTACCTGGTGTGGGCCTTGCAAAGCAGAGATGCCCGGCATTCAGGAACTTGCAGTGGCCCTAAAAGACAAGCCGATAGAGTTTGTGATGCTGTCGCTTGATAAAGATGCCATGTTGCCCAAGGTAGTCTCCTACATAGAAAAAAATCAATACACGTTTCCTGTGTTCATGCCCCATGAGTTTCTCCCCGACCAACTTCAGGTTGCCTCCATCCCCACCACGATCATTGTAAGCAAAGAGGGCAAAATAATAGTAAGGGAAACAGGAGCAAAAAATTACAACACTAAAAAAATGATTGACTTTCTGATCGATCAATCGTCAAAATAAAATGCCATTTAGCCTTAGCGATAAAGTAAGCATCATTACCGGAGGCGGCAGCGGCATAGGCAAAGCCATTGCAACGTGCTTTGCAAAACAACAAAGCAAGGTGTGTGTGCTTGACCTCAATCAAACTTCCTTGGATGAATTGGCAAAAGATTTTCATTCTCAGCACCTTCATGCAAAAGGTTTTGCCTGCAACGTGGCCAATCAAATAGAAGTTAAAGACACCATCAACATCATTGCCCAGGAATTTGGGAGGATAGACATATTAGTGAATTGTGCAGGCGTGGCGCACGTGGGTAAATTGGAGAACACAACGGAGAATGATTTCAACCGCCTCTTCGAAATAAATGTGAAAGGCACATACAACGCTATGCAGGTAGCCATCACGCACATGAAAACACAACAAAGCGGTGTGATCCTAAATGTAGCATCGGTGGCAGCCTTTGTTGGTATTGCCGACCGCTTCGCCTATTCGATGACGAAAGGTGCCGTGGTGAGCATGACGCTTTCGGTTGCCAAAGATTATGTGCACGATGGCATCCGGTGCAACAGCATTTCGCCAGGCCGGGTGCATACTCCTTTTGTTGATGGGTTTTTGAAAACCAATTATCCCGGCAAGGAAAAAGAG
>JAYVAI010000461.1:0-2898 GCA_043751075.1 Cyclobacteriaceae bacterium
GCAATCAATAATTCAATGTTCTTAAATTTCATTCCAAATTTTCGCGCCACCGATTCGTTGGTCAAATTTCCTTTGTAGGTATATACCCCTTTCATAAACCACTTGTGAAAGAAAATCATTTCTTCCACACCGCCTTCTTCGGCTGCCCTCAAAATAGTAGGTGTAAAAATATTGCTCAGTGCCGTAGTGGCTGTGTTGGCCACGCGCGATGCCACATTGGGAACACAATAGTGGATCACATCATACTTGCGGAAAACGGGTTTGTTCAAACTGGTAATCTCGGAAGTGGCAATGCACCCACCCTGATCAATACTTAAATCAATGATCAGCGAATCGGGTTTCATTTTGCTCACCATGTCTTCGGACACCACGTGCCGCACTTTTCCTTTTTCTGCGCGCAACGCACCAATCACTACATCGGCATTTTCAAGGCTTTGGCTCAGTGTGATGGTGTCAATGGTGGACGTATAAAACTGATGGCCCAGCGTGTGTTTTATCCTTCTTAGTTTGTATAGATGATTATCAAAAACCTGAATTTCTGCACCTAAGCTCAACGCTGCGCGCGCGGCATATTCGGCCACGGTGCCGGCACCAATAATCACTACTTTAGTTGGGGGCACACCCGTGATCCCGCCAAGGATAATGCCTTTGCCTTTATTGACGGTGCTCAAATATTCGGCCGCAATAAGCATCACGGTGCTGCCGGCTATTTCGCTCATGGCGCGCACAATGGGCATGCCGCCTACTTTGTCTTCAATAAATTCATACGCCAATGCGATAACTTTTTTTCTGAGCAAAGCATTTATACATTCCTGTTTTAAGTTGCCCATCTGCAGGGCAGAGATAAGTGTTTGGCCTGGCCGGAAATATTCGATCTCCTCCAAGGTGGGAGGTTCAATTTTAAGAATGATTTCTGCTTTGTAAACTTCCTCCACCGTATAAACTATTTTAGCTCCGGCTTCGCTAAATTGTTTGTCGGAAAACTTTGAACCTTCACCGGCCATCGTCTCCACCCATACTTCATGGCCATTGTTCACGAGCAAGGCCACGGCATCGGGCGTGAGGCTCACGCGGTTTTCTTGTAAGGAAACTTCCCTGGGAAGGCCAATAAAAAAGGAACCTCTCCCCTTTTTTACTTTCAACATTTCCTCTTGCGGATAAAGGCTCGATTTGGCCAAGGCTTCAAATCCGCTTTTCTTTTTTTCAGTCATGCCTGCGATAATAAATTTTTCTGGTCAATGGATCATGGTGTTGGATGTGCACTTCAAAATATTGATCGGGCCGCAACCGTTCGAGTTTTTCGGGCCACTCAACCAAGCATACATTCCCTGAAATCAAGTACTCCTCCATACCAATATCAAATGCTTCGGCCTCATCTTTTAGGCGGAACAAATCAAAATGATAAACTACTTGCCCGCCTGCTGTGCCGTATTGATTCACGATTGAAAACGTAGGGCTGGAAACGGCCGCATCAACTCCCAATTGCGCTGCAATCTGTTTCACCAAGGTAGTTTTGCCTGCTCCCATCTCTCCCTTTAAAAGCCACACAAGAAGGCCTTTGCTTTGATTTATCAACTCGGCAGCGGCACTGGGCAATCCATCTATGTCAACTGATCGTGCGCTCACCAATTTCCACGCATCAGGCATTTTTCGAAGTTAATAAAATAAGGGGAATGATCATCTCCTCTAAACTCACACCTCCATGTTGAAATGTGTCCTTATACATGTTCACATAATAATTGTAGTTGTTGGGGTAAGCAAAAAACTGGTCTTCAATGGCAAAGACATAAGACGTGGATACATTGGTTTTAGGAAGGAAAAAAAGCTCTGGTTTTAAAGTCGCCATCACCTTGTCGCCTTCATAGCTAAGATTTTTTCCCTGCTTGTAGCGCAGGTTACTGTTCACGGCCTTGTCACCTATTATTTTAAAAGGTCGCTTTACGCGAATGGTGCCGTGGTCGGTGGTGATGATCACCTTGGCTTTTTTATCCGCAATCTTTTTTAAAATTTCCAACAGGGGCGAGTGCATAAACCACGACTTGGTGATGGAGCGATAAGCGGGCTCGTCCGGGGCAAGCTCGCGCACCATGGCCATGTCGGTGCGGGCATGCGAAAGCATATCCACAAAATTATAGACGATCACGTTCAGGTCGTTGTGGAAAAGGTTGTTCAACGAATCGGCCAGGTCGCGGCCTTCCTCCAATTTTTTGATTTTGTGATACGAGAACCGGATGGACAAATTATTTTTCTTGATCTGCTTGGCCAAAAATTCGTCTTCAAAATTATTCTTCGAATCGTCTTCATCCTCTCCCACCCATAAATCAGGATGAGTCTTTGCCATGTCGGATGGAAGCATGCCCGAAAAAATTGCATTGCGTGCGTAGGCAGTTGTTGTGGGCAAGATAGAATAATACGTTTCTTCCTTTTCCACATTAAAATATTCGGACAGCACCGGCTCGATCACTTTCCATTGATCGTAACGAAGGTTGTCGATCAAAATAAAAAAAACAGGCTCCCCGGGTTTCAGTTCAGGAAACACTTTCTTCTTCATGATCTGGTGCGAAAGAAGTGGTTTGTCGATGTTGGGGTTGTTGAGCCAGCTTTCGTAATTGCGTTTTATGAACCGGCAGAAATTAGTGTTGGCTTCCACCTTTTGCATCTCCAGCACCTCGGCCATGTCGCGGTTGTCGTCCATTTGAAGTTCCCAGAATATCAACTTCTTGTAAATGTCGGCCCATTGCTCATGGTTCATGTCGTCCTGAAATGCCATGCTGATATTGCGGAACTCCTGTTGATAGTTGAGGTTGGTTTTTTCTATCACCAATCTCTTGTTGTCCAATATTTTTTTTATGGACATGAGCACCTGGTTAGGGTTGATGGGCTTGATCAGGTAGTCGT
>JAYVAI010000462.1:0-20998 GCA_043751075.1 Cyclobacteriaceae bacterium
TTGGCAGTGGAAATCCAAGAGCCATAGGCTCGGATCATATTTTAACAACGGATTTTAATCCGTTGTTAGTAACCTCAACCAGGAAAGGAGTGCCATAGGGCACGGCACATATACGGGCCGAACCTACGGTTCTTCTCTTGTGATGATAGCCCTAAAAACAACGGACTGAAGTCCGTTGTTACAAAATTGACCGAGGCTACGCCTCTTACTATAAAAAGATATGTGCATAGGCCACGGGCTTAAGCCTGTCCGGTAAGGCAGGCCCGTGGCAATTGAACATTTGATGGAAGTGGGCTTCCTGCCCGATCGCTTGGCAGGCGGGTAGCCCAAGTATGGATTGCAAAACTGTCGAACACCTCAATTTGTCATAGCCGAAGAATTATCAACTTTGTCAAGTGGCATATCGAACAGAAATCAAATCTGTTCGATATGCAGCCCTTAAGTTCAGTTATTGTTTTCGGGGGCTTCGCCAATGGTGTTTACCTCGGTGGTGAAATCTTTAGGGGTGGGCAGTTCAGCAATATCGTTGATGCCGAAATATTCCATAAATTTTGAGCTGGTGCCATACAGCAGTGGCCTGCCAATGGTTTCGGCCTTGCCCAATATTTCGATCAACCCTTTATCGAGCAGTTTTTGAATGGCATAATCGCAGTTTACACCCCGTATGTTTTCAACTTCCGTTTTGGAGATAGGTTGTTTGTAGGCAATGATGGAAAGCGTTTCCATAGCCGAAGTGGACAATCTTTTTTTTGATTGCTGCTTTAGCATGATGCCGATGCTGGCCTGATAGGCGGGCTTGGTCAAAAACTGATAGCCACCCGCAGTCTTGTAGAGTTGAAAGGAGTAATCGTCACCCTGAAATTTTTCGTCTATGCGTTGCAAGGCTCCGGCAATGTCTTCGTCAGGAACATCGGCATTGAACATTTCAGATAAACACGCTTTTAAGTCCGCGGCTTTTGTTGGCGAAGGCGAACAAAAGATCAATGCTTCAATGTGGTTCTGTAAAAAATCCATAGTAAAACGAAAGTCTCTCTCCGTTTGTGAGAGGGATTTTAAGGTGGGATTAGTCTTTCTTCATCATTTTCGCCTCAATAGACTGGGTGGTGTGCGGCACAGCGATAAGCCGTTCTTTTGGAATAAGCTTGCCTGTAACGGAGCAGATTCCATAGGTGTGATTTTTTATCCGCACCAAGGCATGCTCAAGGTTGGTCATGTATTTCAACTGACGGGCTGCCAACTGGCTAAGGTTTTCTTTCTCGGCAGTTTCGGCACCGTCTTCAAGCACTTTTGTATTGCCGCCCGAGGTGGCATCGGTGCCCGCATCGTTATTGCGGTTTAGTGTCTCTTTCAAGATTCGAAATTCTTCACGGGCTTTTCCAAGTTTGCCAAGGATGAGCGTTTCAAATTCCTTCAACTCATCATCGTTGTAGCGGGTTTTATCAGAAGGTATGGGTGCCTGCTTAGGCTTATGGGCAATGGGCCGCTGGTTCACTATGGGGAAATTGGTTAGCTGGGGCACAGCCTTCTTTGGTACAACTACTACAGGTTTTTGCTCTACTTTTTTAGGAGCGGCCTCTGCTGCCTTCTTCTTGGCAACTGGTGCAGGTTTTTCCTTCTTGGCTATAGCTTTAGAGGCAATAACTTTAGCGGGTGCTTTTATTTTTTTTGCAGCGGCTGCCTTAGGTGCTGCCTTCTTTGCTGCCGCTTTCTTTTTGGCCACAACTTTCTTTTTGGCCGCTATTTTCTTTGTTGCAGGCTTCTTGCTAACTGGCTTCTTCGCTTTCGCGGGAGTTGCTTTCTTTGCCTTGGCGGCAGATTTTGCCTTCTTCGCAGTTTTTTTAGCGGGTTTGGCAGCTGGTTTTTTCTTTGATTTGGCCATAAGGATATCCTTTATAAGGTTTTGAAAAAGATTGGCAAAAATACGGGGTGGGGGCTAAAACAAAAAATGTAAGGAGTTTTAATTCTGGTCTATTTACCTGCCTATCACCACTCTCTTCCTAAATGTCTTTACCAATCCCTCCAGATTAAAAACCTCGAACCAAACAAAGTAATAGCCCATCCTGGCTTTGTCGCCATCATCGCGGTCGCCATCCCAACGGAAGAAGCCATCAAAGGCGAGGGTTTCATTGTTGGCGATTTCCTTTATCAAGCGGCCCTGGTGATCCACAATTTTTACATTGGCCGAAAGAGAACTTTGGTCGAAGCGGTAGTTGATCTGGGCGAAATCCTGACCCGGAACGACAGGGGAAAAAATTTCAGGTTCTATTTGCACCGCGTTTTCATCGATCAGGTTTTCGGGCCGTGAGTTCGAGTTGAGATAACCGGGTGTGGCATACCCTGCCGCAGCGTTGGCCGACTTCCAGTTGTCTGGGATAATGGTTGGCACTGTAAGCGAAATCCTTTCGAGGGAAACCCCTTCTTTGTCCTTGAGCAACTTCGAATGAAAGTCATCGGTGTATGCAAAATGATCAACTGTTGTTCCTTGCTCCGATAGCAACACGATAGATCCTGCATCGTCACTCAAGGATGGCAGTGTGGTATTAAAAAGACTTTTCTCTATCGCGGTTGGATATTCACTTTTTACAACCGCTCCATCTGTGGTGAACACAACAAACTCTTGTGGCCGAATGATTTGATCTTTTGTGGTTACAAGTTTCAGGTTTGTATTCGCTTCAGCTTCGCGGTTGGCCAGCGACCAGCCTTTTAGGTTGATGTATTTTGAGGACACATTGATGGCTTCCACAAAATCCACCCCGCCTGGCCTGGGATTGAAAAGTATTTCGTTGATCAATATGTCTCCAGGTTCTGCCGCTTCGGGCAATGCCAATGAAAGTTTGTTGAAGCCATCCTGAATAAAATTTCCATTGCAATCGCGCAGGCCTTTTACTTCCAAGCTGTACAGTTGGCGCGGGCTCAGGTCTTGCAGCAGCACCACTCTTATTTCCCGTAAGGAAAGGGACGTGAACAAAATTTTTGAAATACCTAACGTAGGCATAAAAGTGAATGCGCTTGCGCTGATGGCTTTCTCTAATTTTTCATTGAAGCGGACCACTAACTCGTTTGGCTTTGCGATGGAGACCGACAACAGCACAGGCCCGGTAAGGTCGGGCTTGTTGGCATTGACTGAATTTACTTTGCCAGGGGTTCCTCCTTTAATATCTTCCGATGCCGTCCAGTTGTCTTCTTCACCACACGGATTGTTAGTGTCAATTAACTCCAGTGTCCAGCCGCCTTCTTGCTTGTCTTCATCGCGATGCCAGGCGGGCGCATAATTTATCGAGTCAATCAAGAGCCCCGTATTTGCTTTCAGCGTAAGTGCTTCTCCGCCATTGTTGAGCGTTGGAAAGTTGGCTACACCCAATGTATTTGCTGTGGCTGAAAAAAGTGTGGCGTTGGCCGCTGAGCAAACAACCCAATAGTGGTTGGGCAAAATAATTTTTTGAGAAGGAAAAACAGCGGACGAACTGCCATCGGAAAATTTCCAGCCGTTAATATCGATCGGGTTGGCACTGCGATTAAAAATTTCAATGAACTCTGCTTCGGGCAAGCCTATCTGTGGGCTGGGGTCTGCAAAAATTTCTGTAACGATAATGTCTTTGGCAGCAACAGGAGAAGGTTGAAAGAATAAGAAGGGCCGGCTCACTGGCAGTATCACATTCCCCCATAGGTCTTGCACCCCACTTATGTTAAGGGTGTTTGCTATCCCATTGGCAAACGGTTGAGAAAAAGAGAGCAACACCGTCTTCTCATCGGCTGCAAGCTCCGCCTGTGAGGGATTTCCAATGCTGTTGGAGGCCGTATAGTTGGAAGCATTCTGTGCCGATGTGGCATTCAGCGTCTCATTGAACAGTAAGGTCAATGTTGTGTTGGATGATACCTGAAGTGAACTCAGCATTGGAGGGTCTTTCTCCGCCAAAATGTTGTCAAGTGTAAAAGAAAGTTTGTTGAACCCATCCTGAATAAAATTTTGGTTGCAATCGCGCAGGCCTTTTATCTCAAGGCTGTAAAGTTGCCGCGCAACAATTGCCTGTGAGAGGGTGATTTTAATTTCCCGTAAGGAAAGCGAAGTAAATGACACTGCGGAAATATCCAACGGAGGAGTAATAATAAACGGTGTTGCGCCAATCGGTTTCTCCAATTTTTCATCGAATCCTACAATCAATTCAGTTGGATTCGTCACCACTACGGCCAGCAGTTTTGGTCCGGTGATGTCGGGCTTGTTGGCACTTACCGAATTTATTTTTCCGGGCGTTCCTCCATTTGTGCTTTCGGAAGCAGCCCAGTTGTCTTCTTCACCACAAGGATTGTTGGTGTCAATCAATTCCAATGTCCAGCCGCCTTCTTGCTTGTCCACATCGCGATACCAGGCGGTAGAATAATTTATTGAATCCATCAACAGCCCCGTATTTGTTTTAAGGGTAAGTGCTTCTCCTCCATTGTTAAGCGTGGGGAAATTGGGAACGCCCAACGTATTTGCCGAAGCTGAAAATAATGATGCGTTTGCCGTTGAGCAAACGATCCAATACTGGTTGGGCAAAATAATTTTTTGAGCAGAGAAAACAGCGGACGAATTTCCATCAGAAAATTTCCAGCCGTTAAGATCGATTGGGTTGGCACTGCGATTAAAAATTTCTATGAACTCTGCTTCGGGCAGGCCCACTTGCGGAGTTGGGTCAGCAAAAATTTCCGTAACGATTATGTCTTTTGGTGTGTAGGGCGAAGGAAGAAAAAAGAGAAAGGACTGACTGATTTGTAATATGGCGTTCCCGACAAGGTCTTGCACTCCGGCTATCTCAATCGTGTTTGATATTCCATTGGGAAAAGATTGAGGAAACGTGAGCAGCACGGTCTTTTGATCAGGTTGAAGAACGGCTTGTGAAGGATTACCAATGTTATTGGAGGCAACATAATTTGCAACGGTTTGTGCGGATGCAGCATTCAGCGGTTCATTGAACTGCAAGGATAATGTTGTGCTTGATAAAACCTGCAAGGCACTTAGCACCGGAGGGTCGGTCTCAACAAAAATGTTGCTAACAGTTATATCATCAAAGAAATGTTTGTTGAAAAAAGTGGCGGTGGATTGCTGTATGCGTATGCCAAAATAGCTGCTGGTGGCAAACGAGTTATCGGTCACACTTCCTTCCAATACATACGTTGTGCCTCCGGCTGCATCACGCTCCAGCGTCCAGATGTTGTTTGCATCGCGGATCACTTTTATGCGCAATGGATTATTGGTCCGGTTGGTGATGCCATCGGTTCCGTTGATAAGCAGGGAGGCGGTTCCTGCCGAAACTTTGTACAAACTTATTTCATCGGGCGTGCCCCCGATCCGCACAAAGTAACCATTGTTGGCAGCACTCGACAGATCGGCTTGGGCGGAAGTGAGATACATATCCACATAGTTGGCACTTGACGTATTGAATTGCAGCAACAGATAAAATTCCCATTGGGCTGTCAATGCTTTTGTGGAAGGTGTTGAAATGTAGAACGATGAACTTGCCGTGCCCGAGTTTGACCTTAGTTGGCCAGAGACAACCGTCCAGCTGTTAGCATTGTCGGGCGTCCACGTTGGGTTGGCAGTGAGGTCGCCATCGGTAAAATTGTCTGCTACTTGCGCCCAGCAAACGGATGCAAAACAAATCAACGACAAGATGATAAAGATTTTCTTCATTGGGTGCAATCAATAAAGTACTTTTGCGGCTCTTAAATTAAAAAATAAAATGAACTTAGCAGTAGTGGGGGCAACCGGCCTGGTGGGCCAGGAAATCCTAAAGGTGCTGGAAGAGCGCCAGGTGGAATTTGACGAACTGTATTTGGTGGCGTCTGCCAAATCGGTGGGCAATAAGATTACGTTTAAGGGTAAGGAATATTCAATCATTGGCATGGATGAAGCTGTGGCTATCGCACCTGACATCGCCATCTTCTCGGCCGGTGGCGGCACCTCCTTAGAGTGGGCACCAAAATTTGCCGAAAAGGGAACCGTGGTGATAGACAATTCTTCGGCCTGGCGAATGGACCCCACCAAGAAGTTGATAGTGCCCGAAATAAATGGTGAGGAGATAACCAGCGAAGACCTGATCATTGCCAACCCAAATTGCTCCACCATTCAAATGGTGGTGGCACTGGCACCTCTTCATAAAAAATACAAAATAAAACGCATCGTAGTTTCTACTTATCAGTCGGTGACGGGCACCGGAAAGGATGCCGTGCAGCAGATGATGGACGAGCGCAGGGGCATCACCGATGGCATAAAAGTGTATCCGCACAAAATTGACATGAACGCGCTGCCGCACATCGACTCGTTTTTGGACAACGGTTACACCAAAGAAGAAATGAAAATGGTGAACGAAACGCGCAAGATATTGAACGACCAAACGATTGGCATCACTTCAACCACCGTGCGCATACCAACTATTGGCGGCCACTCGGAGGCAGTGAATGTTGAGTTTGAAAAAGATTATGATTTGAAAGACGTTCGTAAAATTTTAGAAAGCGCACCGGGCGTAGTTGTGCAAGACGATGTGAAGAACAACGTGTATCCTATGCCTATATACTCACACGGCAAGGACGATGTTTTTGTGGGCCGCTTGCGCAGGGATGAGTCGCAGCCAAACACGCTCAATATGTGGATTGTGAGTGACAACCTCCGTAAAGGCGCGGCCACAAACGCCATTCAGATTGCCGAGTTTTTGATGGAGAAGAGTTTGGTGTCTTGAAGGCAAGAACCAGTAATTATATACTTAGGTTTGTAGCAATTAATTGATGCGTTAAAACAAAGTCTGTTTTTTATACCTTTGCAGTCGATTTCTAAACGATTACCATGCAAGCAAATGATTTATCGATACTAACAAGTGAACTACATCACTTAGTTGAAAGTTGGCAATTGCCTGCTGATGAAGGGGACAGACTATACCCGGTAAACACGGTGGTTGATGCCTATTTAAAAGGTAAGAATGACGGTATGGATCAAACTAGTAAGTTATTGAAAAAACAACTGCAAGATAATTTTTCTAAGGCCGCCAAAGACACATCTAAAGTGGTTGAGTTCTTAAAAGCAAAAGGTATTGAGTCTATTTCAGCGCATTTAAAAATATGCTCATTATATGATTTAAGTGTTTTGATAACTATTTCGGAGTTCGATTTTTTAAGGGACGTTTTCTCAGAGGTTTACAATTTTACCAACCACATCGAACAGATTGAAAAAAGTGACCTTTACAGCATTTCATTTAGTTTTGTTAATAAGTCTTATCAATTCAATACTGAATTGTTACGCTCAGACGGCTTCATTCTTAGCCTAAAAGAATTACAATCCAAATAATCAATTAGATGGCTGGCCGATCGCAAGCAGAGCACAATGCACGACTATGCGATTTACTACTTTCAAACGGTCAATTTAATGATTGGGTGATTACGTCAGCATTTTACTCAGCATTGCACTATGTTGAGGCTCATCTATTTCCATTGACACTCGGTAGTGAAACATATATTGATTTTGATGCGTACTATGCAAAAAAAATTATGGGAACCATTAACAAGCACAAAGCAAGACGAGAGTTAGTGGCTCTTCAATTATCATCTTGCTCTGGAGCATACAATTGGCTACAGGACAATTGCTTCAATGCCAGATACAATAGTTATGTTGTAAAACCAGAATTTGCAAAAAAGGCAAAGGAAAAATTGGCAGAGATAATCGCCATTTGTGATAAACCTTAA
The DNA here is from genome assembly GCA_043751075.1 of Cyclobacteriaceae bacterium. Classification (GTDB taxonomy): domain Bacteria; phylum Bacteroidota; class Bacteroidia; order Cytophagales; family Cyclobacteriaceae; genus ELB16-189. The sequence goes on from JAYVAI010000462.1 coordinate 7,714, forward strand.
ATTCATGGATTATAAAAATCAAGTAGGGAATGTATCCAGGTTAATATTCTCTGGGCAACCTTCATGTTCTTAAATCGGTTACAACAAGTTCATATTTCTATTGCTGATCCCGTTTCAAGGATTTACCTTCGTATTATAAATAACAAAAAAAGAAACTATGGAAATGTTAAAAAAATTTGGCCCGTGGGCAGCGTTGATTTTATTGATTTTATGGTTTGTCGGGATTTATAATGGAATTGCCCGCCAAGATCAAACCACAAAACAAGCCTGGGGCGATGTGGAATCCGATTACCAGCGTAGAAGCGATTTAATTCCCAACTTAGTTAGCACCGTGAAAGGGTATGCGGATTTTGAACAGGAAACATTGACCCGTGTGATAGAAGCAAGGGCGAGCGCCACACAAGTAAAAATTGATGCCTCCAACCTTACCCCTGAAAACATACAAGCGTTTCAGCAGGCACAAGGAGGTTTGAATTCAGCGCTTGGCCGTTTGTTGGCTGTGGCCGAAAATTATCCAAACCTAAAAGCCAATCAAAACTTTTTGGACTTGCAGGCACAATTGGAAGGGACTGAAAACCGGATATCCGTTTCGCGCAAGCGCTTCAATGAAGCCGTGGGCGATTTCAACCGGGCCATTGTTGGTTTTCCAAGAGGCATTATTGCCAGCATTGGAGGGTTCAAAGAAAAAGGTTTTTTCAAAGCAGATGAAGGCGCGCAGAAAGCACCCGAAGTAAAATTCTAAAAAAGCTACGTGTTAAAATAAAAAAGCCTGATCGAAATTCGGTCACGCTTTTTTTTTTGAATATCTTTCCTTTCAAAATTCCTTTGCTGCATTTCTGTAACGATTGCAAAGGCTTGCTTCCCGAAGCGCAATGCTGAGGGCATGGGCGGCAAAATAAAACATGAGAATTTTTTATGCACACTTCTAAGGTGATCAGATGAAAAAAAACTATCTTCGTTGGCTACGCAATCCAACAACGTATAAAAAACCATGCAACTAAAAGCCCCTACAATTGACCGTTTGATAGAGCACATCAAAGTAAATACGCAAGTAGATGGCACGCTCAAAGACAAAGTCAATTCTATCTTTAAAGCAATGTGCGCTATTGCCGTTCAGGGCGATGATGAATATAGGAAAATTTGGCTTGTGGCCGACCGGGGGACATTGGACGATTTTGGGCGATACAAAGATTTTAAGGAGGAGGATATTGTCAATAGCAAAAAAGGGTTTCGCGACCTGTGGCGTTATGAATATCCCCATGAAAAAAAATGGTACTCAGTAACGGTAACACAATACCAGAACGTAAGGTATCTTTATATAAATTCCAAGTTGGTTTTCTCTACCGAAGCCGAAAAGAATTTGCCCTCATCGGATGATCGGGCGAAAACAAAACTGCTTAACTGGATAGGTTCGCAGGTCACTAAAATCATCAAAGAAATTAAGCGCGATGTGCGTGGTTATAATGCAAGGATTGAAAAGGAGCTTTCATACACTAAGCGGCTCGGAAAGATTTTGAGAAGTGACTACTGGGATATTTTTCCTGAAGAAAAAGACACCATCAAGAAATCTCTGAAGCCAATCGATATTAAAATTCTCCACACCATTGTCGAGCTTTCGGAGGGCGAGCATCCTTCTGCTTTCATAAAGTCAATGACCGCGGGTGATTTTTTCAGGTATTGCGAAATAGGTTACAACAGCAACAAGTATTTCAAAAAAGCAGGGAAGAACTTGACCCCAAAAGAAAAGTATGCAAGCATGGCCGATGGGCGCGACTGTGGTTTAAAAACGATCAAACAAAATTCAGTGCGGGCATTTAGCGAATGGCATTCGAAGGAAAGCCGTTGTGGTGGCCATCCGTGGGAAATTTGCAGGGGCGGCAATTCTACCCACATTTCACTTTATGTGCAGCGTGTGCAGGGAGGTTGGCAATTGCAATTGGCGGGCATGAGCCCCGCGCGCGTAATCGAAACGGTGAGAATGGCCGTGGCGTTGTGTAAAAACGATGTGCCCTTCCAACTACAGAACGCAAGAGAAATACTCAACCTTGTTACCGGAAAGGATTATATCGGCATTGTTCCCGAGCACATTACCCCACGCTATTGTCATGGATTGTTTCCCGATGATGAGGAACTCCATGATTTTATGAATCTGGATGAATCCAAGAAAGGCGCAATAGTACGCAAGGCAATCTGGTTTCCTGAGACGGAAGTTAACTTGCAAAAGAATCATTAACTGATGTTACATACTTCGTGATTTCTTTGGTCCTTGGTGGCAAGGTAAAGAGTACAGAAATTGAACCACGAAGAGCACGAAGAAAAAACATCACAAAGAGCACTAAGGAAAAATATGGCACTCTGTTACCTTCGTGCACTTTGTGGTAAAACCGTTTAACCACGAGGCACAAAGACCGGCCAGGCAGGCACGAAGTTTCACTAAGGAAATATGATTCATGTGTAACACATCAGTTACAAGAAAAGCCTGGTCAAATTTCGGTCAGGATGTTGTGGTGTTAATAGCATGTACTCTACGAATGCAACACGCCCTCCATATCCAACTCCTTTATAAACGTGAGGTTCTTTTCACAAATGCTTTCGGGCACAAACACAAATCTGCGATCGTAAATTTGTGCCCCCACATAATAGCTCACCCAATATTCATTGCTCAGGTGAAATAATTTCGGATCGATGGGTTCAACCAACGCAACACCTTGCGCGGGCACGATCTCCAAAAAATGGCGCAGCGTGCACGTTCTCTGCGGCTCACCTTCTCGCTCTCCATATCCCTTGCTTGCCACCAACGTGTTTTCGATAGCATGATCGTTGTTGTTGATGAGCATCACTTTCCATTCGTCTTGATGGAGGATATTTTTCTCGCGCACTACCGCAATCGTCACATTTTTTACTTCCGGTATTTCAATGTCTTTCTTCATCTTATTTTTTAAAATTTTCGGCCAGCACTTTTTCTGCGGGCTTGCCTTGCGGTGTAAAATCTATGGTGGCGTTTCTGCGGGGCCCGTGCGGATACCACTTCCAAAAGTAAACTCCTGCCAGCCAGCTTTTGCCCCACACGGCATTAAAAAATGCCTGATAGCAATTTGCCTGTGCTTCGTTTGAAATGGGAACGGTGGAGTTTTCCTGTGGCCATCGCCAGGGCTCCACGGCCGCATCGGCATCGCTGCGATAACCTATTTCGGTAAACACCACGGGCTTATTAAATTTTTTGTGAACGCGTTCTATCGCGGCAAGCGGTTCGCTCCAGTTTTTTACCAACTCATTTAAGGACGCCTGCTGATTTTTAGTAAGGGAAAAATACGCCTGCACACCAATGTAATCAAGCGCATCCCAAAAGCGGATGTGCTCATACTCTTCATGGAAGTTTGCCGCATAAATTAATTTGCCGCTAAAGGCCATCCTGATTTTAGCTATGAGCGAACGCCACTCTTTCTCACGCTTGGTGGTGTGCATCAGTTCGGTGCCAATGCACAACATTTCAATATTGTTTTTCTGCGCCACGCGTGCATAGTGCAAAATGAATTTTTCATAATTAGAAAACCATGTTTGCCAGGCCGTGTCGCTCTCCATCTTAATATCGCCAGGCCACCCGTTGCGCACCCAAAGGTGTGGCTTCAAAATGGTTTTGATTCCAAGTTTGGTTGCCAGCACTGTGGTCTTCGATATTCCGTCATCCGATTCGCCCCACCACACACGATCAGAAGAAGTATTCATGGCAATGGCTGACGAGCCTGCCTTTTGCTGCCACCCAAATGGCGTTTGCGAAATCCAGTTGATATTGTTGTTGATCAGTGCAGAGAGTTCTTTTTCCGTCACCACTTCACGGCCTGCTACCCAACAAACCCCTTTTTGTTTTTGAGATAAAATTGGTTGCCCGTTTGTGAATGTAACAAGAGAGAACGTTAGGAGTAAAAAAATAATTCTGTGGTGGAGTGCCCCGCCTCTGCTTGTCCTTCTGTTAAAAATTAAGTTCATGGTATGCCAATTTATAACTGGTGCTAAAGAGTACGAGAATTGAACCACGGAGAACACAAAGGAGAACAACACAATGAGCACAAAGAAAAAAAAGGAATGACTCTGTGACCTTTGTGCAAAACTTCGTGCTCTTTGTGGTAAAACCTCTAACCACGGAGAGCACAGAGAAAAACATCACAGAGAGCACAAAGAAAAAAAAGGAATGACTCTGTGACCTTTGTGCAAAACTTCGTGCTCTTTGTGGTAAAACCTCTAACCACGGAGAAATACAACACCAAGAAAAATATTTTGATAGCCTCACTTCTAAAATCTAACCACGGACCTGCCTGCGGTAGGCAGGGGCACAAAGAACACGAAGTTTCACTAAGAAAAAAACAATGAAATATGATTTATGAGTAACATCAGTTTATGATTTCCATTTCAAAGAGTGAAACAATTTTTTCTTTAAGGATTGATTTGATCTGCTTCATATCTTGCTTGTCTCGTAGTTCTTTTTCCAAAGAGGTGACAGCTTTATTATCAATTCCGCAGGGAATAATGTGGTTGAAATACTCAAGCATCGTATTTACATTAAAGGCCAACCCATGCAAGGTTACCCAGCGACTGGTCTTAACACCGAGCGCACAAATTTTGCGAGCGGCCTTTTCGTTTTCAAAATCAATCCACACACCAGTGAGGCCTTTGATGCGCCCTGCATTCATGTTGAACTCTGCCAGTGTTTGAATCACCGACTCTTCCAACAGGCGCATGTATTGATGAATATCCGTAAAGAAATTTTCCAGGTCAAGGATAGGATACACTACAAGTTGGCCGGGGCCGTGATAGGTAATGTCGCCACCACGGTTGATGTGATAATAGGCAGCATCAATGGTGTGCAGGTCCTCTTTCTTTAAAAGCAAATTGTTTTCGTCACCACTTTTGCCGAGGGTAAATACATGTGGGTGTTCGCAGAAGAGTAAATAGTTGTTAGTGGTTAGCTGCTGGCTGCTGGGAAGCGTGAGGTTTTGTGATTTTATGTCGAGGATGGACTGAAACAAATTTGTCTGATAGTCCCAAGCTTGTTGATAATCCATCAGGCCAAGATCGGTGAAGTTGGTTTTCTTGTTTTGGATTGTGTTCACTTCAGTTTGGACAATTCTTCCTTCACAGCATCAATCGCCTCCACCGATTCTGAATCCACTCCATTCTCTTTGGCGAGAAAATAAGAAATCCAATCGGTGAGGTGGATGAGATAATAATATTGCTCAAGCAACGAGGCCCCCTCGGCCACAATATCAATGATGGGATTAGACTTCTTTTCAAAAACCGGGCGACAAATTTCCATCCGCTTCTCCACGCGCTCATGATCATGATCGGAATACAAATAAATTACTTGCGCCTGTTGCAGCACCGCTTCGGGAAATTGCCACCCCGCAATTTCGTTGTGGTTCATTTCAGGAAATGTATTGATGTGCGCCAGTTGTTTGGCGTTTTCGTTCAATTGATTTTGGAACCGCGTGGCCATCGCCTTCAATCGCTCATCGCAATAGATGATCGGAAATTTTCCTTTCAGTTTTTTGGCTATCAACTCTGCCTCCGACTGAATGGCTTTTTCACCACGGTCTAAATATTCAATCGCATTCTCCGTTTCTTTTATAAAAGCAGCACCAATCAAGTTGGTATGATAGAGGGCAGAGAGCAGGGATATTATCATGTAGCCAAGCTGGCCCCGCGAACCTTTGAACCCACCCGGAATTTGTATCCACAGCAAATTATATTCTTTGGCAAGCTCCAACATTTTGCCACCCGAGGTGATGCAAATAATATGGGCGCGCTTCAGCATGGCTTTGTGAATGGTGGAAAGAGTTTCTTCGGTGTCGCCACTGTATGAGCACGCAATGAACAAGGTGTGTGGGCTTACAAATTGTGGAATGTTGTAGCCTTTGCTCACCGTGATGGGAATGGGCACACGGCCAAACGTTAACGACTGCACCAAGTTGGCGCCAATGCCCGAGCCGCCCATGCCGGTGATCAACACGTTGCGTATGTCGCTGCCGGGGCGCACCAAGTCCACCGATTGCCCGATCTTTAGTGCGCTGGCCAATTGCAACGTAAAGCCCTCGATTAGTTTTTTCATTTCTTGCATGATAAATTGATGCTTCAAATGTAGAACATTCCCATGACCGATAAAATCCAAAAAGGAAAGGATGCCGAAGACCAGGCTGCAAATTTTCTAATCAAGCAGGGGTATGAAATTGTAGCGAGAAACTATCGCCACAAGCAATTGGAAATTGATTTGATTGTGAGAAAAGAAAAGTGGCTTGTGTTTGTGGAAGTAAAAATGCGGTCGAGTGATGCGTTTGGTTTCCCCGAAGAATTTGTTAACTACCAGAAAGCAAAAAACATTGTGACCGCTGCAGAGCAATACACGTTCGATAAAAAATACGATGGAAATGTGCGCTATGATGTAGTGGCCATAAGCATGCGCAACGGTGTGCCGGATGTCAAGCACTTTGAAGATGCTTTCTATTAGGCATTGGGAATTAGGTATTGGGAATTGGGCATTGGTGAGATATACACCTTGTCGCCTAACCTACGTAGTACACTACCATCAAATGCCCAATCTATCACTTCGAATAAATCTCCTTGCCTTTATCATCCCACTCCTTGCGCACGTAGGGCTTCAACTCTTTCTCGAAAGGCTCTTTCGGATAGGTAATGATTTTTTTTCTTTTCCCATTCGAATAGTTTTCGGTCCAATCGTTTACGCGCCCGCCCCAATGAAACTCGCCCTGCACCGCTATCTGTCCGTTTTCATGGAAGTAATAATAGTAGCCTTCCTTTTCGCCATACTCAATGGGTGTGATCTCTTTTAATTTAGTGCGCTCATTGGGATCGTAGTATGTCACCAACGATTCCTTCGGCCAGCCTTTGTAATATTTCTCTTTATCCTCCACTAAGTTTTGCCGGTCGTACCGCATCCATCGTGCGTGCCGAGTGCCTTTAAAGAAAATCCCTTCTTCGAGCAGCACATCGCCCATCATCTTTTTATAAGGGCCGTGGGCGAGCACTCCTTTTTTAGTATCGAACGCTGCAACACTTGTTTTGCGCAACTCTTTGCGTGTAAAATCATACCAATACACATCGCGGGCAAAGCCTGTGGGCTTGTCGGGCTTTTTCAAAACATAAAATAATTCTATCACCATCTTGTCGCCAAAGCCTTTGCGCGTAAACCCTTTTTTGGTTTTGATGCCATAATAAACTTTGCGTTTAGGCTTTTTCTTTTTGGTAACGATGGGCTCTTCTTTCTGATCGAGTTCAAGGAGCGTAAAGGGTTTGTCGGTATCAAAAGTAAACTGGCCTTCTTTCACGTTTGGTGCCGGGGTTTGCGCAAGCAGGTAGCCAGGCAGAAGGATACAAATAAGAGACAGGAATTTTTTCATAGGCTAAACATCAACGAAGGCTGGCACTAAATATTTTTGTTCACTGTGTAAAAATAACAAGAAGTGCGATTAGCTAAAACAATTTGTAGTTTAGATATATGGTTGAGATAGTTCGTAGAAAATGGCCATAGAACCAGAACTTGCTATTTTCTATCCTGGATTTCAGAAAGCCATTCATAGCACACTATGCCAAACAATTGCCCCACTAAACAATACAAGTATGGCTAAAGAATTTGAAGAATATGAAACCCTCACAAAAAAACTGGAAAAGGTATTGCCTTTTGAGGCATATCCCATAAGGGAATTGGTGCAGCAGCTCAGGGATAAAATGCCCATATCCATGAAATCAAAACTGATGGTGAACCGGGTGTATAATTCCAACGACATCGGTGGTATTATTTGTGTGATAGAGTTTGGAGATGAAGTGATTGCTTGCGGTTTAACGCATTTGAACATTCCATCGGATAATCCGCTATTTGAAGAAATTGAAAAATATCAGGTTAAGCGGGCAAAATGGTTGAGAAAATTAAATGGGTAGTAATATATCGAAATCTTGAAATCTTGATGCACTAATAATCCAACCTCAAAATCTTATCCAACTGTTTTATGGCCGTGGACTCGGGCATCAAGCGCATGGCGGAGTCTCTCATCCATTGCAAGATGGGGTTGCCGATGTTGGTCATCTTGCCGAAGTTCCAAGACATGTTTACTACATGCACAGCTTTTTGATAGCGTATGCTTTGATATTTTTCAAATGCTTTTTCGGGCGATGGATTTTCTTTCAAACCCTTTGCAATCACGAAGGCATCTTCCACGGCTTGGCAACCGCCTTGGCCTAAGTTGGGTGTGGTGGCGTGGGCGGCATCGCCAATTAACACCACGCGGCCTTTCCACCATTGCTTGATGGGAACGAAATCGTTTATGTCGGAGCGGATGATGCTTTCTTCGGGGGTGGCTTCTATCAGTTGGGTGGGTATGTCACCGAAGGCTGAATATAGATTGAGCAATTTTTTCTTCACCCCTTGTGGCTCGTCTTTTCCGTTTCCTTCGGTAAAGTAGGTGGTGAAATAATAGACTTCGTCTTTGGAGGTGGGCACGAAACCAAAGCGAAGGCCTTTTTGGTTGCCCCACATTTCGTAAGAGTTTTGACCCCCCGACCCACGAAGGGGGGGCTGAGTCCCTGACCCACGAATGGGTGAAGTATGGGGCAATGAAATCTTCGCCATGCCACGCCAACAGGTTTGGCCTGAATAGCGGAGTGGCACCTCACCAAAAATATTTTTCCGTACAGCGGATTTAATTCCATCGGCACCTATCACGATGTCGGCTCCGGCACTTGAGCCATCATCCAATTTTATTTCTACTTTATTTGGATGCTGAACGAGTGACGACAATCTTTTATTCAATTGGATTTTGCTGACATCAATTTCACTCAACAATACTAGCTGCAACCGCCCGCGCTGAATGGCGTAGCTGCCAATGCCGTAGCGTGCAGCAACTTTCTCTTTCACGGCCAATCCCGAAATCAATTGGAACGATTGGTCCACAACGAATGCGGAATTTATTTCCAAACCTGCTTCCATGATTTTCTTTTCGATACCAAGCCGTTGGAAAACTTGCATGGCATTGGAGGCCATGACTATGCCTGCGCCCACGGGTTTCAGTTCGGGTGCAGCTTCAAAAATTTCGTAGTCAATGCCCGCTTGTTGTAATGCGATGGCTGTGGTGAGACCGCCCATGCCGCCCCCAATGATGGCTGCTTTCATGGTCTTGAAGCTACTAATTTAGGGAACTCCATGAAGGAGTTCTGTGAACAAAAAGAATGGTGCTGCCCTTCAATCTATGTAATTAAAGTCGGTGGCCATTACATCAAAATAGTTTGAAGCAAACTTCAGGGCTCTCTCGCAAGAAAATCTTGGTATAGGCCAACATTTTTCAGAATTAAGAATTAAGAAATAATCCTTCTTTGTTATGTTTAATTTATTAGGCGGGTTAAGGGTATTAAGGCCAAAATTTCAACCGAGCGTCACCCTCTCCTCTGGAGAGGGCCGGGGTGAGGTTTTCAAGAGCAAAGTTAATTGGGAGGTGTGTTGATGTGAAAGATCATTTGCCTTACTCTGACCTCACCCCTGCCTGTCCGGCAGGCAGGCCTAACCCCTCTCCAGAGGAGAGGGGAACGCTCGATTTCAAATGGGTGTGTAAACGTGACAAAGAAGAATTAAGAATTAAGAAATAAATGTATGGTTCAAATGGATTCTTACAAAGGCACAGTGGCCACGGACTGCCTCATGGCGCAATGCAGCATTTGACTAATCACAAGATAATTTTAAACGACACAGTCAATTTCCTTTCCAACATATAAAAGTACATTGGGCATCGGCTAATTATGTTTAAGATTACCGGAGCATTTTAAATCCATGGCCAATTACTATCATCAACTTATTCATGCTGCCTATTGGCCTTTTGCCGTACTTATCATTAGCGTGGCAGCAGTGATCGTTCAGATTACGAAGTGGCGCATTCACCCTTTTATTGCTCTTATGTTTTCGGCTATTTTGGTTGGGCTGCTTTCGCCTGCTTTGCCAATGGTGCCTGGGCAACATCCATTGGTAACGGTAATTGAATTGCCCATGGCCGAGTTTGGGATCATGGTCGGCAAAATTGGTTGGGTCATTGCTGTGGCGGCAGTGATAGGAACCGCTATGATGGAAAGTGGCGCTGCCGAACAAATAGTAAATTGGTTGTTGAAAACACTCGGGGAAAAGCGGGCTGCGGTTGCCCTGATCATCAGTGGTTTCATTTTATCCATACCTGTTTTTTTTGATACAGTATTTCTTTTGTTGATCCCGCTTGGCATTACACTCGCCCTTAAAACAAAAAAGGATTTCGTGCTGTATGTTGTTGCCATAGGCGGTGGCGCGGTCATCTCGCATACTATTGTTCCGCCTACACCGGGGCCCTTGATGATGGCCGAGACATTCAACCTTCAATTGGGCATGGTTATTTTAGCGGGCATCGCGGCAGGGATTATTCCGGCCATCGTTGTATTTTTTGTGGCCAAGTGGCTCAATAAAAAACTGAACCTCCCCGTAAGGGTTGCGGACGGCCATGTTACATCAATTCAAAATCCACCATCGTTGATACTTTCTGTTTTGCCTGTTGTAGTGCCGCTATTCATGATCAGCTTGGCCTCTATTGTGGAAGGCGTTACAGGCGAGCTTCCGGGTTGGATTGCTTTCCAGGGAAATAAAAATATAGCAATGACTGTTGGTGCTTTCATTGCGCTGTTGCTTTGGGCCAAAACTCAAAAGTTGGGTTCGCAACAACTTTGGGATGCTGCTGCCAAACCATTGGAAGTTGGGGGCATCATTATCTTGATCACGAGTGCGGGCGGGGCGTTTGGCGCCATGATAAAACACAGTGGCATTGGCGGTGCCATCAGTCATGCCACCGAAGGATTCAACATGTCTTATCTATTGCTGGGATGGATGATTGCTGCCGTTATGAAAATTGCACAAGGTTCGGGCACTGTCTCCATGATCACTTCGTCAGCGATCATGGCGGCCATCATAGGTAATGATGTACTTCCCTATCATCCCATTTACATTTTTCTTTCCGTTGGGTTTGGATCACTTTTTATTTCCTGGATGAACGACAGTGGTTTTTGGGTGGTGGTGCGCATGAGCGGATTTACTGAGAAGGAAGGGTTGCAGACCTGGACTACGCTGCTCGCTATACTCTCGTTGGTGGGGCTTGTTCAGGTTTTGTTGTTGTCATGGGTATTTCCATTGGTATAAAAGCGTTTCATTCCAGGTTTTCCCGTGGGACATGGGCGACATTTGGGACGCTGTCCTACGTGTCGCCAATGTCCCACGAAGGATGATTAAATTAAATAATTGCTCAATATGCGAGTACTCATTTTAGGCGGAGGCGGCTTCTTAGGAAAAAGACTGGCCATCGAGTTGTTGGAAAACGGTGGCCTTGATCAGGGGAAACTTACTCATCTAACTCTGATGGATTTTGCGTTCCCTAACAACATGCCCACCGATCCCAGATTGGAATGTATCACCGCAGATTTCAGTGATGCGCTATCCATTAGAAAAGCCCTTCAACATAAGCCCGATGTGATATTTCATTTGGCTGCCATAGTAAGTGGGGAGGCCGAAAAAAATCTTGACTTGGGGATGAAAGTAAATTTTCATGCGTCCCTACAATTGTTGGAGGTATGTCGGGAAATGGATTTCCATCCGCGTATTATTTTTGCCAGTTCGTGCGCAGTGTTTGGTGGCGATGTTTCCAAAACTATAATGGACGAAACAAGTGCGAGGCCACGGAGTTCTTATGGTTCACAGAAAGCAATGGTGGAACTGTTGATGAATGATTATAGCCGGAGGGGAATTGTAGATGCCCGAAGCCTCCGGTTGCCAACCATAGCCGTGCGACCGGGCAAACCCAACGCTGCTACATCTTCATTTGTAAGCAGTATCATCCGCGAACCACTGCATGGAAAAAAGGCTACTTATCCGGTGCCGCCAGAAACAAAAGTGTGGATACAATCCCCGAAGCGCGTTATCCAAAATTTTATTCATGCTGCCAACATAAATAAAAAACTATTTGGCCCCGACAGGATCATCAATCTTCCGGGCCTTACCGTTTCAATTCATGAGATGATTAAAAGTCTTGAACAAATTGCGGGTACCGAAGTAACCAAGTTAATATCGCATGAGCCGGATGAATTTCTGCAAAGCATTGTGCTCACATGGCCTCCGAATTTTGAAACGGTCAGGGCCAATCAATTGGGATTTGTAAGAGATACTTCCATTGCAGAAATGATCAAATTGTTCGTTGACGAAGAAAAAATAGTGAATAAATAAAAGAACATTAGCGATGAACCCAAACCAAAAGATTTCGATTGTGACCGGTGCCGGCACAGGCATTGGAAAGGCCGTGGCCACTTCACTTTGTAATGATGGATGGATAGTGGTGTTGGCAGGCAGGCGTGAAGAGCAACTTAAAGAAACCGCTCAGGCATTTGATGTTGAAAAAACGTTGGTCGTGCCTACGGATATTACCATTCCAGCGAGCGTCAAAAATCTTTTTGATCAAACCGTAAAAACCTTTGGCCATCTCGACTTACTGTTCAACAACGCAGGGGTCAACGTTGCTGCCAAATCGGTTGAGGAACTGACCTTGGAGGAATGGCAACACGTAATCAACACGAACGTGACCGGGACTTTTTTATGCGCACAAGAGGCAATCAAAATCATGAAGCATCAAAAGCCAATGGGCGGGCGCATTATCAATAACGGTTCTATTTCTTCTCATGTGCCAAGACCTCAATCAGCCGCTTACACTGTCAGCAAGCATGCCATTACCGGATTGACAAAATCCATATCGTTGGATTGCCGCGCCTTCAACATTGCGTGTGGGCAAATTGATATCGGCAACGCCAAAAGTTCGATGACGAAGAAAATGGAAGAAGGCATTCTTCAAGCTGATGGCTCCCTAAAAACAGAACCTACTATTGACGTAATGGATGTTGGCCGCGCAGTTGTTTATATGGCCAACTTGCCACTCAATACCAATGTTCCTTTCATCACGGTTATGGCCAATCAAATGCCTTATGTGGGCAGGGGGTGATGTGCAAGCGAAGCCACTGCACGGTGGAAAAATAGTTCTTAAAATTCGTTGCTAACTGGAGTTTTGCCATGGTGCTGAAAACAGTTTTGAGCCAAGGCGCCAAGACCGCTCTAAGCCTTATTGAACGCAAACCCTCATAAAAAAAACCTACGATCACGATCGAAGGTTTTTTTTGTAATGTATTTTTAGAATTGTCCTGCTACTTCAAAGACTTCTTAGAAATATAAGGCTGATCG
>JAYVAI010000463.1:0-7548 GCA_043751075.1 Cyclobacteriaceae bacterium
CCCGGTTTGATTGCCAACTCTGGTTCTTTGCTCTTCGGTTGCAGCTTTCGCCAATAGCAAACAACATTCGTTGCTGCCTGGTGGCGCTACCAGTACCCATCTTTTTGTCTCGCTCAGCACGGTGTCTTCCATAAGCCGGAAGTGCAATTTCTCGGTGTAAAATTTTATGGCCTTGTCATAGTCGTCAACCACTAAGGCAATGTGCATGATGCGTTGGTTCATAAAATATTTGTATGGCAATTTTTGTGGTGAAGATAATTTCTTACAGGTTGATGTCTATTCGGGTGTATTTCAAAATTACATGTTCGCCAAACATAGGCAACAATAAAAATTTTGGCAGAACCCGCTTAGTTACCAATAGTTCTTCTGCAAAGCGGTAGTAAATTGTCCTGTTACTTATAATCCGAGCACCCATGGGTTTACGACAAAATTGCAATCCGATTAGCTTATCAAAATAAGGCAGGGTTGAATAAGATGTGTTTGCCCAACCTTAGTACAAACAAATTATAGCATGACGCTCAACCTCATTACCTTATTCTGATTGCCCAAAATAAGGTAATAAGGTTTGACTTTTCTCTGTGATTTCTTCTCTACTAAGGTTGGGAAAGCGATGAAGGCGCGTCCCGTTTTTTTTCTGTGGTTTTAAATTGTGCATTGGTGCAATTTGTTATGCACCCCATACACCCATCTATTCAAAATTAAAAAATTTGAATGTACCTTTCCTAAAATTCAAAATCATGAAATGCATTTTATGTTTTCTCCTCCTAGTTTTACCCACGTGCGCCTTCTCGCAAACCAAAGATTATTCCAGCGACACCAAAACCATTGAGTCAACCATCACTGCCTTGTATGAAGTGATTTCGGGCGGACCGGGTGAGCAGCGCGACTGGCACCGGTTCAGGAATTTGTTCAAGCCAGAGTCGAGGCTCATTCCCACCCGAAAAGACGAACAGGGCGGATTGATTATCCGGTCCATGACACCGGAAGAATACATCGAGCTGTTTTCGTCACGGGTGAGCACCGGTTTTTTTGAGCGTGAGCTAAGCAGCAAGACGGAAGAATATGGAACCATATCACATGTGTTCAGCACCTACGAAACAAAGGAAAAAAAGGATGGGCCCATCACCAACCGGGGCATCAACAGCATTCAGCTTTTCAAAGACAAAGACCGATATTATGTGGTGAACATTTTCTGGTGTGCCGAAAGCATGGGGTTCTCGCTTCCAAAAAAATATTTGAACAACAAGTAATAGCTTACATGAAAAATCTACTGCCCGCACTTCTTTTGTTGATCTCTTATTCTTCGGTTGCCCAACCAAAAAAAATTGACCTGGATCAAATTGCCAACAAGCATGCCGTTCAATCTTTCAAAGAATTTTATGAACTGCTAAGCCTGCCCAACGATGCACATTTCCCCACTGACATTGAAAAAAATGTACGCTGGTGCGAGGCTGCCTTTGCAAAGCGAGGCTTCACCACCAAGCGGCTCACCACGCCAACAGTACCTTTGCTTCTGGCCGAGTGGTCGGTTAAAAATGCAAAGAAGACGGTGTTGATTTACATTCAGATTGATGGGCAGCCGGTGAATGCCTCGCAATGGGAACAAGAGAGCCCGTGGAAGCCCACGCTAAAAGAAAAAGATGTAACTGGAAAATGGCAAACGATTGCTTATGAGCGATTGTATGAAGACCTGAATCGGGATTGGCGGATTTTTGCGCGCGCCACCTCCGATGCCAAAGGACCCGCCATGGCATTTCTCGCTTCGTTGGACGCACTGAAAGAATTGAAAGCAGAGCCAAACTACAACCTGAAAGTGATCATGGACTTTGAAGAAGAGTTGGGCTCGCCCAATTTGCCCAAGGCAGTAGCGCAATACAAAAATGAATTGGCCTCCGACATGCTGATCATCTTTGACGGGCCACGCCATGTAAGCAACCAGCCCACGCTAAGCTTTGGTGCCCGCGGCATTTGCGAAATCACGCTCACTACTTTTGGCCCACGTGTGCCCGTGCATAGCGGCAACTACGGCAACTATACACCTAACCCCGCCATGCGCTTGTCCAAATTGTTGGCCTCCATGAAAGACGATGATGGACGGGTGACCATTCCCGGATTTTATGATGGCACTGTCATTTCGGATGAGGAGAAAAAAATATTGCTGCAAGTGCCCGACAACGAAAATGAGATCAGAGAATTTCTTGGGATAGCCGAACCTGATAAAATCGGAAATAATTTTCAGGAGTCGCTGCAATACCCCACGCTGAACATCCGTGGCATGGATGCTTTGTTCATTGGCAAAGAAGCACGCACGCTCATACCCGCTACGGCCACAGCCGAAATTGACATTCGCTTAGTGCCCACCAGCAATGCCGACCGGCTGATTGGCTTAGTAAAAAAACATATTCAAGATCAAGGCTACTACCTAGTTGACAAAGAACCGACCGAAGAAGAGCGGATGAAATATCCGAAGATCGCTGCCTTTCAATCTACTTTTTCGTATGGTGCTTTTCAAACACCGTTCAACAGCGAAACAGGAATCTGGCTGAGCAAAGCGATGGTGAGTGCGTTTGGAAAAGAGCCAATAAAAATCAGGATCACCGGAGGCTCTATCCCAATTTCACCTTTTGTGATCACGCTGGGCATCCCCGCTGTGGCTGTGCCCACCGTAAATGCCGACAACAACCAACATGCTGAAAACGAAAATATCAGAGTGGGAAATTATCTGGATGCAGTAAAAACTTTTTTGGCGATTATGATAGAGAAGCTTTGAGGTGGTTTCTCACGCTGCTTCTCATTTCGCCACAAACACAAAATCACTTTGCGGATCATCTGTACCAAACCCATTGAAGTAAGGCTGTGTGGTGAGGTCTAAAAAAAAAGGATGTATCAGGGGCAACGACAAAATTCTTCCTTTGCTGCCCCCAATTTCTTTCAAAGCCTTTATGAATTGCGCAGCAAAAGGCGAATGCATTCCGGGGGTGCCATCGGGAACGTATTCCTTGCCACCGCTGGTCAAAACTTTTCGGGTGCGCTTGGATATTTTATTGATCAGGTAATTTTTATCCGATTCGCTCATTTCATTCCCCGGCCCGCGATTGGTTTCCCTGGCCAACTTCTTATCGAAGGTGCCGCCAAAGCAAACATCCATTGTTAAAAAAATATGTTCACACTTTATATTTTCTAAGTTCTCGCGCAATATCGTGTGGGCAAGGTAGGTGGTTTTGCCCTTGTCGTTGTACAAGGAATTGCTGGCCACTACATAGCCTTGCCCCAGCACATCATCGAAGTAACCGTGCCCGGCAAAAAAAACGAACAACTGATCCTGCGCATTAAACTTTTTAGTATTGTAATCATAGAGCTTACCTGTTATATCTTCCAAGGAAGGGTTTTCTACAACCTCAATGATGAACCCATACTTCTCTTCCAATATTTTAGCAATGGTGTGGGCATCGTTTAGCGGGTTGGAGAGCTCGCCCCAATTGTCATAATTATCAGTGGCAAACAAGAGTGCATAGTCTTTTCTGTTTGCGTCCATTTCGGCCAAGGCGTCTTTGCCCATAACCACCGTGCGCGTGCTGCTAACTTTTCCACCTTTGTTGTTTTCAGCTACAATACGGATGGTGTTGGTGCCATCAAGCAAAATAATTTTCTGGTTGATGGATTTTTTAAACTCATTCGGACCTAAAGAAATATCCTTTTTCTTTTCCACTCCTCCCTGAATAAGTTCGATGGTAAGTTTTTGCAAAGCTAAATCGGTTTTAACATCCACATCAACCATAATGGATGATTCCTCGCTAAACGTAGTCTCGATGCGCGGGGTGGTCCACTCAATGGAAGGCAAAGGACTAGCCGTTACCGGCTCCTTGTAGTTGACAATAATCGTATTGGTCTTGTCAGAAAAATGCTGAGCGCCCAAAGGTGCAGAAAGGAACAGGAGAAAAATTAATTTAAACGTTTTCATAGTGGTCATTAATTTTCATCGCCAGGGTGTGGCGGTGGAGGTGGAATATCTTTATTGGCATCTTTATCTAACAAATTTGAAATCACGTGTGAAATCACTCCACCAATCGCAATGATTGATACTATTTGCAAAGTCAATGGAAATTTTCGTTTGATCTGAAAAGGCTGGCTCCTCATGGCCTGGTCTTTATTTTTGGAATCCGTGACGAGGAATGTGTAGCCCCTTCCAAGGTTTATCAACTACTTAGAAATGAAATCGCGGCATGAAGATTCCTTCGCAAAGAATTTTTCGGAGGATATTGTTGCCAGTGCTGATCATTACTTGTGGTTATTCACGGTGAGTTCTAACCAAGATGAAGGCAGGGCCGAACTGAATTGGCCAAGCCTTGATTGGCAAAGTGCCACCTCATCGCTGATGTTGCTGGATGTGACACAGCAAGTATTGGTGGATATGCAAAGTGTGCAACAGTATAATTTTCCTTTTGAGAATGGAAAGCAATTCAAAATTATTTTTGATAAGGAAGGCGCATATAAGCCAGGCATTACCCGGCTTGGCGAAGCCTATCCAAACCCATTTTTCGATTTGACAACAGTGCCTGTGCTGGTGGAAGAAAAAGGCGAAACTATCAAGTTGGAGTTTTATGATCTACTTGGAAAGAGGATGATTTCCATGGAGAAAAAATTTCCGGAACCCGGCCAATACAATATGGAGTGGGACGGCAAAACATTTATCATCAAATCGGTCCTTGCTGTTGGAGGCTTCGGGGTGCATGCCAATAGCACCTGTGTGGTTGAGGCCCTGATGGCTTAGCATTGAGCAGGGAAGGGGATACTGGTTTAATGCCAGGGAAAACCCATCGCCCGTAGCCATTACAGCCAGCGTCATTCATGGCAATCAAAAAGAGCCATTTAAGATTACGCTAACCCAGGGATGGAACCAGATTGGCAACCCGTATCCATTTAATGTAGAGTGGACAAAAGTAAAAGCGGAAAACCCTGCGGCTGAGTTGAAGAAGCTCTGGCTTTTCAATAAAAAATATGAATCTAAAGATGTGCTTCCAGCATGGCAGGGAGCGTTTGTGTTCAGTGGCAAAGGAGGTGAAATGATTTTCCCTGTTACCTCCAGGACAACGCTAAGTGGGCGCACCGGTGAAAATAATTTTCCTGCCAAACCCGATGAAGGAATTTGGTTTTTGTCATTGGAGCAATCAGTTTTTGCGCTGAGCCCCCCAGCATTGGTGGTGGTAAGCGGATGCACGATTGGCGATTTTGGACCCTGAATTCAGGGATGCCTGAACGTGTCATCAGATCGTGATTCCATCGTGAGGTAGCTTTAATTCAGGGATTTGGCACCGAAGGTGTGGAAACTAACGACCTATTACATCTTCGCCTACTCCTCGGGCGGCACAAACTTGAAACCCTGTTGCTTCATGATGTCGGCTGAGTTTCAGTAGTTGCCGATCAAATGGGTGGCTTTAATATAGGAATACTGACACTGAAAATCCTTAACTTCCCTTAGAAATTAACTACTTGATTAAAAATTTAGTTCTTCTGTCAGTAACAGAAATTTTGGATAGTGCCAAGGCGATGGAATCAAAAAAATCCGAAAAACTGTTCCGGAAATTATCGGCTATACGGATGAAAAAAAACGCGATCCCTGCCATCAGTAACATTGAGGCAACTCTAATAAAAAAAATAAATAGTGAGTTTGATCCTAAAAAATGGGACAGGCTAAAATATCTGGATTGGAAATCAGAAGAGTCAATGCTGACTGCCAATGAACAAGGTGAGTCATTAAAATTGGCAGAGAAATATGAACAGTATAGTATGGAGAGGCTCAAAAATATCTCTCAGTTGGCACTCACTCGACAAGTGCCAATAAGTGACTAAAATCCCTCCACAACCCCCAACCCAAAAAGTGCAAAATCATATTTCACCGGATCGTGTGGATCGAGCAAGCGAAGGTTAGCAGTAAGTTCAAGTGCTGTTTGCCAGTCCAGCGGTTTGCGCTTTATCAATTTGAGTTTGCGCGCCACCCTGCCCACGTGCACATCGCATGGGCAAATCAATTGTGAGGGAGAAAGTTTTTTCCAAATGCCAAAGTCAACGCCATTGGTATCGTGTCGCACCATCCACCGCAAGTACATATTCAATCTTTTGCAAGCCGACTTTTTGGCTGGTGTAGAAACATGTTTCATTGTGCGCTTAGGAAAATCGGGCAAGCTGAAAAAAGCTGCATGAAAATTTTTCAGGGCTTCTTCAACCGATACGATAGGATTGGAGTTGCCCGGAATAAAAAATGCATCTTCCAGCGAGCTGTGTTTCTTGTAGTGATGCGAAAGCGTTTCAATAAAATATAAAGCATCGGTGGCATTGAACGTGCGGTGTTTAAATTTTTCAAACGCCTTCAAATCATTCAACCGATGGTTGAGCAAAAAATCGTGTGGCGTGTTGTCCATCATCTGCAAAAGCTCCTTGCATTTTTTTATGATGGTTGCGCGCTGCCCCCAGGCCAACGTGGCGGCAAAGAATCCTGCTATTTCTATGTCTTGCTTTTTGGTGTAACTGTGCGGGATTGAAATCGGATCGAATGCTATAAAATCTTTGGTATTGTAAAGTATGACTTTCTCATCGAGAAATTCTTTCAGATCAAGAGTTGACTTCCTGGGCTTCGCCATCACCATCAATTTAAAAAACGTATTTCCACCCTGCGGTTGATGGCCCTTGCTGCTTCATCGCTGCCTTTGGCCAACGGGGTTTGTTTGCCAAAGCCCCAGGTTTTTATCCGTGCCGGGTCAATGCCTTTGCTGATCAGATAATCGGCCACGCTGCCTGCGCGGTTCAATGACAAATCCAAATTAAATGCATCCGACCCTATGTCGTCCGTATGGCCGCTCACTGTTACCTTCCATGCTTTGTTGAATTTTAATATCTCCACCACCCGGTCCAATTCCTGAAAAGAAGTTTCGAGCAAGGCAAAGTCGTTGTATTTGAACTGGATATTTTTCAGCACATAATCTTCGTTGGTTTTCACATCGGGGTAGCCGGTGAGCAGCGGAGGTGTTGGCGGTTTACTTACTTGCACCACTTTTACATCGTCAATAAAAAAATACGCAGCTCTGTTTAGCATGGGCTCCAATGCCTGCGATGCTTTGATAAAATAATAGCGTGTGTCCGCATCGCCAGAAAAATTGCCAATGGTGATAAACCTCTCACCTCCAGTTGCTATATAGGTAAAACCAAAGCGTGTCCAGTATCCTGTGTTGTGGTTATAGATTGTGTGGTTTATGCGTTGATAGGTAGCCTTGGCGGGAAACACTCCATCTTCTTTAATCTGATACGATGAATCGGAAATAAGAAACCCAATGCGGTCTATACTATATTTTGAATTGGACGAGAGCTTGAAATAAAACTCGATCAGATACTTCACTCCCTCTTCCAGGGGTTTGGTAAATTCACTTTGCAGATATTCCCGGTAGGGTTTTTCTTTTCCATGCACAAAAGCATAGATGCCCGCATAGCCCGATCCGGAATATGCTTTTGATTTTCCGGCCCAGTTGGTTGGCACACTAGCTTCCCCAAGGCTGC
>JAYVAI010000464.1:0-2891 GCA_043751075.1 Cyclobacteriaceae bacterium
CTTCTTTATAAATTTCCGGATCAACATCCAGCAGTTGGTAGGTGTGATCTTTGATCACTCCGTCTTCCACCACCACATCCATCTTGGCCACAAACGAACCAAAGGCACCGGGCTCGGTCACTTTTGCGTTTTTCCCTGCTATGGGAGTGCGCACCCGTTCGTGCGTATCGGCACCAAGGATGTAATCCACACCTTTGGCAAACTCGCTGTTGGCCAACCCAACTTGTTGCGCCAAGCCCATGTGCGTGAGCAAAAAAACCATCTGGCAACCTTCATACTCACGAAGAAGTTTGATGTACTTTTTTACGTTTATCTCCGGTTGCGTGAACTGAATGCCTTCGCTGTATGCGGGCGATTGCCGTTTGGGCGTGAGCGGATCGTTGTAGCCAATGAACCCAATCTTAATGCCCGCTATATATTTTATAAAGTAAGGTGGAAAAATAAGGTCACCGTTCAATTCATCTTTGGTGCTATGAAACATATTGGCGCACACCTTTGGACCGCGATAGGCAAACATGTCTTTCATCATCATCTCTTTGCCATACACCACTTCCCAATTGCCGGGCAGCATAAGGTCGTAGCCAATGTTGTTCATCAACGGCACAATGGCTTTGCCCTCGGTGAGTGCGGCTACGCCTCCACCTTGAAAGCAATCGCCTCCATCAATCACCAGTGTGTTTGCAGGATTTTGATTTCTCAATTCGTTGATCATGGTTTTGAGTGTGGCAAAGCCTCCGCGTTTTTTATAAACGGGTTTGCCGTTCTCGATAAAAAATTCATCGTGGGTGAGCAACTGCGAATGAATATCGGCAGTATGAAGCAACGTGAGTTTCGAAGCTTTTCCCGTTTTCACGGAATTAGATTGCGACATCTCTTTGCTCAACCCCGCAGCATTTTCATTGTTGAGTGCCGCAGCCGCTAGGGGTGAAATCAATCCGGCCCCAGCCCCAAGTGCCAAGCCCATGCCCGATGCTTTCTTTAAAAATTCCCTCCGGCTATTTTCAGAGACTGAAATATTTAATTCTTTTTCCTGTTGGGATATGGTTTCGGCCTCGCACGAAAAACAGACGCAACTAGTTTGGTGGATAGACATACTTATTTTTTAAATGGATAGATTATTTGTTGCATAAATGTTTTTGGAAATTGATCACTGCCTTCAAAACCTAACTTCTCATCTCTTCCATTTTTTGGAATGTAGGCGGTGCGGAACAGGTAGTCCCAAATGCTGAGGCTGATACCGTAATTCACTCCATATTTATTGGGAAGGTTTTTAGCATGATGCCAAATGTGCATGGCCGGATTGTTTAACAAATATTTGAGAGGGCCGTAGGTGATATAAAGATTGGAGTGATTAAGATGGCCAATCGCCACGGCTATGATATGAATGATAAAAAAGTCTTGTAAGCCAAAGCCAATCATGGCAAGGGGAATATATTGTATTGTCTTATAGAGCACGGTTTCCATCCAATGAAAACGCAGGTGGGCAGCAAAGCCCATTTCTTCTACCGAGTGGTGCACTTTGTGAAACTCCCACATCCACGGCACGTGATGCAACAAGCGATGAATATTCCATTGGATGAAATCGGCCACTACAAACATAAGTAACAACTTGGCTTCTGCCGGCCAGCTTTGCACCTCCACCGCCACTACGTTTTCAATTGCGAATAAGCCGAGGAAGTCGTTGAATAAATTCACCGCCACGTTGGAGATAGCATTGTAAGCAACCAGCGAGAACAAAAAGAAATTAAAGAACATGTAGAAGGCATCGAGCCAAAAATCTTTTCTGAAAATGGATTGCCCCTTGCGCCAGGGCAAAATAATTTCGAGCCACCAAACTGATAATGACAAACCCACCAGCCACCAGAAGTAATTATGCCAACCGGGGTAGGCAATCTCAGTGACGAGGTAGTGCCCATAGCCGATGTAAGAATCCGTTATCACCTTCCAATAATTCTCCACGCTGTTAGCTTATTTATTTAGGATACACCTTCACGCCTTTGCTCAGCCACACGCCCCATGTTTTGTTGTAGGCATGAATTTTTTCTGTTGCGTTTTCTTTGTTGTCAACCACAGAGTTGCCCTGGTTTACCCACTCAAAAATGCCACCGTATAAATTGGAAACATCGGTGAAGCCTGCTTGTTTTAGTTTTTCAGAAACCTTTTCGCTGCGGTAGCCCACGGAACAATAGACTACAATTTTTTGCTTTTTGTTTATCGCTTTCAGCGTTTCGATTTCAAACTTCTTGTAGCCAACAAATTTTGCGTTGCCAAGATGGCTTACTTCATATTCACTTTTTTCGCGTGCATCTAATAGCAGCACATCACTCATCGCTTTTAGTTGAGGCACCGTTACTTCAGGAACCGAATGTGAAAGCAGCGATTTCAATGTCAGGTTAAAAGCACTGCTCTGTACCTGAGCCTTTGATCCTGAAAAAATAAAAAGAGCCAATACAAAAAAAATGACTGCCTTCGACCTCACCCGGCCCTCTACGAATGAAC
Source organism: Cyclobacteriaceae bacterium (assembly GCA_043751075.1). GTDB lineage: Bacteria > Bacteroidota > Bacteroidia > Cytophagales > Cyclobacteriaceae > ELB16-189. Next base: position 2,500 of record JAYVAI010000464.1, read on the forward strand.
TCGCCACCAAAACCTCACCCCGGCCCTCTCCACAGGAGAGGGTGACGCTCGATTGAAACTTTGCGCTTAATTTTAATCTTATGTTTCGCACTTTTAAACTCCGTTTATTCTGTAAAAGAGCGGGGCATTATTTTAAAACCCCAACTTCACATACACCCAATTTGCCTGCTGCTTTTTTATGATCTCGGTCAAGCCGAAAGGAACGGTTGATGCAAAGGGCACCAAGTCTTCCTTCTTTATGTTTCTTTGGCTCATGGTAAACTCGCAGCCTACGAATGATACCTGGCTCAGTTTCATTTTGTCGAGTTTGTTCACATACCTCGATTTTGACTTCAGCAAAAATTCGAGACCAGGGCCGTGGCACACCAACTCGATCTGCGCTGTTGGAAATT
>JAYVAI010000465.1:0-2888 GCA_043751075.1 Cyclobacteriaceae bacterium
AATTCTCCGACCCGACAAAAACGGAAACTAGACCATCTAATAGAAAGCAGAGTAAGGGCACTACTGCCAACACAAGGTTTGTGCTATTGCCGGGTACATTGTGCCAATAACCTTTCAGTTTCACTATTTACATTTGTCACGTGGGACAAGTCGCAACTGGTCGGGCTTAACATTCCGCTATCGCTCCATTTTTAAGCCCTCCTATTCCGGCAACAGCACAAACACAAACGGAAGCATCTTTTTGTCTTGACTTTTTTTCCCAACGGGATGCCTTTGGCGTGGGTACTTTTTTGTGTTAAGACAAAAAAGTGCCAAATCAACAATTGAAACCAAACATGAACAACTAAAATTGAATTGAAAGTAGGTGCCCAGTATTTTGGTGGTCAGTGCAATTTGTCATGCACCCGGTTCATGCCAAACCAAAATCTAAAAATCCCTACCTTTAAGTACTATGAAATACAAATACAAATTTTTACTTGTCCTCCTTACGGGAACAGTCCTGCTCTTCACCGCGGCACGGTCGCCCTGGTTGAATAATAAAATAGCTCCAGACCATGCTGTAAAAGTAAACCGATTTTTATACGTGGCCGTTCCGGGCATCCGCAACTACCTTGAATATGGTGGTCATGGAATCTTGGTCTATGACATTGCGGACAATTACAAATTGATCAGGCGCATTGCTACCGGAGGCCTGAAAGAAGATGGCACTCCATCGAACGTGAAGGGAGTTGGTGTGAGCTTAGCTACCAACAGCATTTATATCACCACGCTGGAAGCATTGCAGCGTGTGGACCTGGCCACTGAAAAAATTGTGTGGGAGAAAAAATATGAAGGTGGATGCGATCGGCTTTCCATATCACCTGATGGAAAGATCATTTATCTGCCCACTCTTGAGAAAGAACATTGGAATGTGGTGGATGCAGAAACGGGTGAAGTGATAAAACAAATTTTTACAAACTCGGGCGCGCACAACACGCTCTACGGCCCCGATGGTTCGCAGGTGTATATGGCAGGTCTTCGCACACCCACGCTTGGCGTATCTGACACCCGAACTCACACCGTGGTAAAGCAAGTAGGTCCATTTGCCGCTGCCGTGCGGCCGTTTACCATCAATGGTTCGCAAACACGATGCTATGTAAATGTAAACGGGCTGCTCGGCTTTGAAATTGGCGATATGAAAACCGGAAATAAAATCCACCACGTTGAAGTGGAAGGTTTTGTGCAAGGCCCTGTGAAGCGTCACGGTTGTCCCAGTCATGGCATCGGTTTGACGCCCGATGAAAAAGAAGTATGGCTCTGCGATGCCTTCAATCAGCGCATGCATATTTTCGACAACACCGTGATGCCACCCAAGCAAGTGGCCAGCATTGAGGTAAGAGACCAACCGGGATGGATCACGTTTAGTTTGGATGGAAAGCATGCCTATCCGTCCACGGGCGAAATCATAGAGGTGAAGACACGGAAAATAATCACCGCGTTGAAAGACGAAAAAGGAAATCCTGTGATGAGCGAGAAGGTTGTGGAAATACACCTTGACGGAAAGAAAGCGGTGAAGACCGGTGATCAGTTTGGGATAGGAAGGGTTTCAACCGACAACAAAAAGTAATCAACACCATCGCCATGAGTATCCAACCAAAATTATTCCTGTCAATAATTTTTTTTATTTCTCACTTTGTGTCGGCCCAAAAATTTGAAGCGCAGGTTATTGATGCCAATATCTCGATTGGTTATGGACTTGCCATTGGCGATGTGGATGGCGACAACAAGCCCGATATTCTATTGGCCGACAAAAAACAATTTGTATGGTACCGCAATGGTGATTGGAAACGCTTTGTGATGGTTGAAAATCTTACCGAGGCCGACAACGTGTGCATGGCCGTCCGCGATATTGATGGTGATGGAATAGTAGAAGTTGCCGTGGGTGCACAATGGAACCCCTCCGAAACTTCCGATACGCTGAAATCAGGATCAGTCCATTTTCTGGTGCGGCCCAAAGACCCAACGCAAAAATGGACGCCAGTAAAACTCCATCACGAGCCCACGGTGCATAGAATGAAATGGGTGAAAGCCGGTAAGGATTTTCAACTGATTGTGCTGCCCCTGCACGGACGGGGAAATAAAAATGGCGAGGGCAAAGGCGTGAACGTGCTTGCTTACGAGGTGCCCAAAGACCCAACCAAAAAATGGAAGCACCAAACCATTGACAACACCATGCACTTAACGCATAATTTAGAAGTGGTAGCGGAGGGGAAAAATGAATCGCTCTATGTTGGCGGCAAAGAAGGCATCAAAAAATTTTCGTTTGAAAAAGGAAAATGGTCTTCATCCAGCAAAAGCGAGTGGTTTGTGCAAGGCAAAAGTTTTGGCGAAATAAGGGCCGGCCAGCAAAAGGGTGAAGCGATGTTTATGGCAGGCATTGAACCCATGCACGGAAACCAACTTACGGTTTACGATCAACAGGATTCGCTTGCGCGCACCGTGCTTACTGCCGATCTCAATCAAGGCCACGCCCTGGCTGTTGCCGATGTGTTAGGCTCGGGAGATCAGCAGATAATAGTTGGCTGGCGCGAACCCAATCAAGAGAAAAAAGTAGGCATCAAAATTTTTGTTCGGCAAACTTCTGGAGCGTGGAAAGATATTTGGCTCGATGACAATGGAATGGCGTGTGAAGATCTGCAGGTTGCCGACTTGGATGGTGACGGCCGGAAAGATATTATTGCCGCAGGCAGGGCATCGCATAATTTAAAAGTATATTGGAACAGGAAGTGAGGGGAGGATGCTGGGTATTGGATGCTAGTGTCATGTCACGTATGAATTGACGGATATAGTTTTTTAAGTTTAATCCGGGCATCCTTTGAAGTGAATCTCCATTCAATTTTACAATCCTT
>JAYVAI010000466.1:0-2880 GCA_043751075.1 Cyclobacteriaceae bacterium
CCGGCCATTTGTGCGGTGCCCACCACGCGCTCACCTTTTTTTACATTTAACTTTGATACCACTCCTTTCATGGGGGCGTTCACCGTTGTTCTGCGCACATTTTCACGCGACTCTTTTACGCCCGCTTGCGTGCTGTTTACAACATACTTTGCGGCCTCCAGTGCTTGCTCGGCCGATTTTAAATCGTTGGTAGCAATCTTAAAATTCTGTTGCGCCAATTGCCATTCCGCTTCGGAAATAACTTTTTCATTCCAAAGTTTTTCCTGGCGTTTATAATCCTGTTCGGAGCGCATATAGGTTGCCTGTGCCCGCGAGAGATTTGCTTTGGAAGATTCCGCATTGGCACTCTGCTGGTTCAAAGCCGCTTCCGACCGCTCCAACTGGCTGAGCCAAACATCGGGCCTGATCTTAACCAGCACATCGCCTAATTTTACCGAGTCGCCATCTTCCACCGTAAGGTCGGTGATCTCACCCGACACTTCGGGTGCCAGCTTCACTTCTATAACGGGTTGCACCGTGCCCGATGCGCTTACCTTTTCTGTGATAGAAGTTTTTTTGGCTTTGGCCAATTCCACTTCAATGGTTTTCGCTTTGCCAATCCATCCTTGCGACCTGCCCACCACAAGAAAGACGATTAAAAGAACAACTGCACCAATGATGCTATACAATAATCTGTTTGACTTTGGTTTCTGTTTTGCCATTATATTTAAAATTAAAATTCGAGTGTTTTGCCTTGATAAAAATCCAATACTTTTCTCTTAAAGATAAAATCATATTTCGCCCGCACCAGATCAGACTTTGCCTGGAACAATGCGTTTTCCGCCACCTGATATTCAACAAAGTTTACGGCACCACTATCGAAGCGTTGCTTCAACATACGAAATGCCTCTTCGCGTGCCGTCACCTGCCGCAATGCCGACTGATACGTTTTTGCCGAAGCAACAGCATCATTGAATGCCGTCTCCACAGATTGGCGCAACCTGTTTTCGGTGTCTTGCAAGGTGATGGATGCCTGCTGATTGGAAATCAACGAACGCTGCACACCAGCACGAGCCTGATAGCCGTTGAAAATTGGTATCTGTAAGTTTAATGAAGCAGACCGCGCAAGGTTATCTTTGATTTGATCGGGTATCTCATAACCATCAATGGTTCTAACAGAAGGTCTGCTTATATCTTGAAACACAGGAGAATTGGTTCCTTGCACATAGCCTATCTGAATTGGCACCGTGCTTGGAGTACCTCCATCGCCAACAAAACGTAAACGGTCGGCAGCACTGGAGTAGTTACTGAAAAGATTTGCATTTACACTTAGCCGAGGATAGAGTGATCCGCGCGAAGCTTTCAATCCAAGCAATGAACTTCTCAATTTCAATTGTGCACTTTTTACTTCTGGCAAGGTGGCCAATGCCGATTCATAAATTTGTTCCGATGTTTCTGTCATTACCAGTTCAGAGCCAATATCCAATTGGGGCACTTCTATTTCCATTGGTGTAGAGGCCGGAAGTTGTAAAGCCTGTTTCAATTGAAGCACCGAAAGGTTCAACGCGTTCTCACGATTGATCAGGTTCAATTCATTGGTAGCCTGCTGCGCTTCCAGATCGAGCACATTGCCACGGGGCACCGACCCTGCATTGGCCAACCTGCGTGTGCGCTCCAACTGTTGCGTGGTGGTAGTCAACTGCGACTGTGCGTTTAAAAAAAGTTCTCTGTTGAAGATCACGCTGGTATAAAACGTAACCACACTCAAGATCACATCATTTTTTGCTTTGGTGAAATCCTGCTGCGATGCCTCATTATCCAAATCATTCTGACGATACGTGCTCATCAAGCGCAAGCCGTTAAAAATCAAAAACGAACTGCTGGCATTGAGGTTGAAAGAATTGATGCGCTGGGTGATGAACAAGTTGGTGGTAGGGTCAATGTTGCGGCCCCAATTGTAACCAAACGTGCTGCCTCCGTTTAGTGAAGGCAACATCTGAAATTTCGATTGGTCCAAATTTACCTGACTGCCCTCCACAGAAAGAAGGCTGCGCTTAACATTTAAATTGTTTTGCAACGCATGGTCAATGCACTCTTTGAGTGTCCAAATCTTTTTGTCCTGGGCAATTCCTTCTTGAATGGAAACCAGGACTACAAACAGTAAGATGATTTTCTTTTTCATACAATTATAAAACTATGGCTGGTACATTAATAACTTCTTTCACCCAACTTAGACTCTTTAAATATTCAAATGTTACAGCTTTTATGGCTGAATCCATCTCGATAACCTGACAGGCCAAATCGTTTCTTCCCTTACGGGAAACGGACATGGTGGCAATGTTGCAATCATCGTGTGCCAACACACTGGCGATAAAAGCAATGCTGCCTTTTGTATCATCGGCAAAAATAATCAGCGTATGCAGGCTGGCCGAAAAATCGGCTTTGAACCCATCCACTTCGGCAATATTGATTACACCACCGCCTTTGCTCTCGCCAAGCACTTCAATGGTGCGGTCTCCTTTGGTGATTATAATGCGAATAGAATTTGGATGGAGCGTGGATGCGTTGCCTACAGACTTGAAGTGATATTTTAATCCGGTTTGGTTAGCGAGCTCGATGGCTTCACGTATGCGCTTATCATCGGTATTAAAATCCATGAGGCCTGCTAATAGTGCCCGGTCGCTGCCATGGCCTTCGTAAGTTCTGGCAAATGAATTGTAAAAAATTATTTCTGCACTTTCGGGCACGGCACCTAAAATTTTGGAGGCCACTTTTGCAATGCGCACTACGCCTGCCGTATGCGAACTGGAGGGGCCAATCATTACCGGGCCAATCATATCAAAAATGCTACTCTTTTCTGGCATACGCGTTTAGCTAACGGAAAATTGCGCAAAAGGATTT
>JAYVAI010000467.1:0-2877 GCA_043751075.1 Cyclobacteriaceae bacterium
TACATCGCCTACAAAAACAACGTGGGCGTTTCTAATTTTTTTGATGTGAAGCCGTTCACCTTCCGGCTGGATTACCAATATTATTTTGGCGATAAACAGGCTCACCGGATCAACCCATCGGTGATGTTGAACATCGAGAAAAGAAATCTCGGAAAAATTGATCGCATCACCTTCTTCCCAACCGTTTCGTTGCTGACGGGCAGCGAACAGATCACCGAATACAAACCGTATGCGCAAACCCTCGCGGAGGCACTTATCAGGTTGCGCAGAGGTCTTCCCCAGTTTTATGAAGAAACCCAAACCAAATTCGGGATATTGAATTATTCATTTGTTGCTCCATTGTCCATAAATATCAAAGATTGGTTTTTCATTCTTAGCTACACCTACAACATTCCCAAATCATTGCCAGGCGAAACAATCACGCTGGTAAACAGTGGCTACATCTCAGCCAGTATATCGCGCAGGATAAAATTTTGATTCTGCCTCAGCTGTTAAAATTAATAGCATTCTTATATTATGTTGAGGCTAAAGTCCAAGAAATTCCACGAGCTAAAGCTCATGGCAATTGAGATCAGCGCAAATTACCTCTGCTCTTTACCCTTAATTTTTCTCCGCGCACACTGCGGTTTCAGTATTAATTTATAAAGTCCCCAGCCAATCATCCTAATTCCATTTTGTTTCTCGCATAGGTTTTGATATTTTTCTTAAATTTTCCACAACCTTTATGAGATATATACTGCTAACTCTTTCATTTGTTTACTCATCTCATATTTCTAAAAGCCAAGATTTCCGGTGGCAACAAAGAGTTGAGTATGCCATGGATGTGAAGCTAAATACGGAAACCCACCGGATTGAGGGAACCCAAAAATTGGTTTACTACAACAACTCCCCCGACACATTGAGCAAAGTGTATTATCATTTATACTTCAATGCATTTCAACCGGGCAGCATGATGGATATGAGGTCGCGCACCATTGACGACCCCGATCCGCGCGTAAAGGACAGGATATTCAAACTGGAAGAAGACGAGCGGGGCTACCAACACGTTTTGTCTCTAAAGCAAGATGGAAAATCTATATCCTATAAAGTTGATGGAACAATTTTGGAAGTTACCCTTGCCAAAGCACTGTTGCCAAAAACCAAATCAACTTTTGACTTGACTTTTGAGGCGCAGGTGCCCATTCAGATTCGCAGATCGGGACGAAACAACCGCGAAGGCATTGCCTACACTATGACACAGTGGTATCCTAAAATGGCCGAGTACGATTTTCAAGGATGGCACGCCTATCAATATGTGGCCAGGGAATTTCATGGTGTGTGGGGCGACTTTGATGTGAAGATTTCCATTGACCCGAAGTTTGTTGTTGCCAGCACCGGAAAACTTCAAAACCCAAATGAAATTGGTCATGGGTATGGGTATGAAAAACCGGGCACTGCAATCAAGCGACCTTTGGGAAACCTTACCTGGCATTTTACCGCCAAAGATGTAATTGATTTTGCGTGGGCCGCAGATGCCGAATACACACACGACAAGCAGCAGGTGCCCGATGGGCCGGAGCTACATTTCTTCTACCAGAAAAATGAAAAAACTTCAGGTACCTGGAAAATTATGGAAGATGTGGCCGTGAAAGTCTTTCAACATCTCAATAAATATTTTGGGAAATATCCGTTCGATACCTACTCGGTCATTCAAGGTGGAGATGGAGGGATGGAATATCCGATGTGTACGATGATCATGGGCGAAGGCAGTCAGGCTGGATTGAACGGAGTGATGGCCCACGAGGTGACACACAGTTGGTATCAGATGGCGTTGGCTTCCAATGAGTCGTTGCATGCATGGATGGACGAAGGTTTTACTGATTTTGCAAGTGGCGAAGCCTTGAACGCCATTTCGGGCAATCCAAACAATCATGCAGGAAGTTATACCAGCTATTTCAATTTGGTGAACAGCGGACTGCAAGAGCCTGCCGGCCAGCATTCCGATCACTTCAATACCAATCGCGCTTACAGCACATCGGCCTATAGCATCGGGGCCGTGTTTCTCAATCAATTAAAATACATTATCGGTGAAGAGGCATTTTACAGAGGCATGAAACGCTACTACAACACCTGGAAAATGAAACATCCGGAGCCAAACGATTTTCTCCGTGTGATGGAAAAAGAATCGGGGCTACAATTGCACTGGTACTATCGGTATTGGATACAGACCACCAAGCGCATTGATTACGGAATTGGCAACATCATTGAGCGGGACGGAAATACATTAGTTGAACTGGACCGGCTGGGAGATTTTCCGATGCCCATTGATCTGGTAGTTACCTACACCGATGGAACGAAAGAATTATTTTACATACCTACCAATGAAACGATGGGAAAAAAAGCACAGGAGAATAAATCGCTCAAGCAAACCGACCTTACAGCCTGGCCGTGGGTGTATCCCAGTTACACATTGAGCATCGGAAAAAAAATTGATGAAATACAGAGCTTGGAAATTGATCCGGGCCAGCGCATGGCAGACATTGAGCGGGAGAACAACAAATTAGTGCCCGCAGAAATAAAACCACATCAAGACCCAAAACACAAATAGGAAATATTACTGCAGCCTCGCCCCGCTGGCATCTATCACCACCATTTTACTGTCGCCATCTTTGCTGGTAGTTTTGATGGACAACTCGCCATTGGTTGTTGATATTTTTAACTCTACCGGTGTGAGATCGAAGGCATAATGATTGGACCATGCCAATCCGGTTTGCCTGTTTATTCTCGCAATGGTGATAGGATACTTTCCCGCTACTTTGCTTTCGGAATAAAACAAGATGTAAAAATCATTATTTGCAACAGCTAACGAAAGCCCTTTCATCAAGGGGAGGTTTCGCG
>JAYVAI010000468.1:0-7501 GCA_043751075.1 Cyclobacteriaceae bacterium
GATCACGACCTTCACTTCTATAGTTGTTACTTTATTAGGACATAGAAAGTTCTATGCCCAAAGGGCTTTAATAAATAAGGCGCTTTTTTTACCCAAAAATGTTTGGGCACTTTTGCGGGTAGAGTAATTTCAACCGATTGGAAACACTCTACTTTAAATCCTGCTTGGCGCACCCAAAAGAATACACTTGGAAAAAGTATGTAATTAACGTAGGGCTGTCCACCCTCGGTAAAGGGTTTCCCAATAATCCATCTATACAAGCACCAAATACCAAACAAGTTAAAATAATTTGGACAGGTTAGAAATAATTTTCCGCCAGGTTTTAGTACCCGATAAAGTTCTTTTACGGCCTTATTCGGATTGGTTACGTGTTCAATGGTTTCACAGGATATTACGGTATCGAAAAAGTTATCCTGAAATGAAATATTCATAATATCTTCCTGTTTCCAATCAATCTTCAAATTTTGGTATTTAGCCCCTGCTATAACCAAAGCAGATGTTGAAAAATCCGCAGCAACAATTTGTTGAGCAATCGGTGTTATAGCTGATAAATATTTTGAGAAACCACCACGTCCACAACCAATTTCCAAAATCTTCCTATCAACAATATCGCCACTAGTTAGTTTTGACTTAACAAAGTGATGCCAAGGTGTATTGATGTCGTCATCAGTGGTGTGGGTTAAATGCCATTCATTATACTCGCTCATATAGATAAATTAGCTTTAATTTTAGCATGAGTCTTTAAAAAAGTAAAAAAGCTACCTAACATCCACAGAACAAAAAGCACGTTGCTATAGAATGAGATAAAACTATAAAAATGATGCCTCCCCAAAATACACCTTGACGCAAAGTAGAATACTCGCTTAAGGCGTTCCCAAAGAGATTGCCTGTACAGCTTTTGTGGACTGACCTCACCGTTAAGTACGAAATATTCTAGCTGTTGTAAATACATAACGGGATAGAAATTTTGATGAGCGGTTTTCAAAAAATTCCACCTGCTTAATCTATGTGCAGAAATACAATGATCTAATTTCAGCAATGATGAATAGTAAATCTGGTATCCAACGAATTTGGAAAGCAAACAAAACTCGCTATCTCCGCCAGATGTCTGCTTTGTTCCAAGTCTATCAGTTAGTAGTAATTGAATTTTATTGTCAAGTAACGTAGAGAATATTTCCTTCTTTATAACCATGCCTGCTCCAAAAACCCAATTCACGAAACGATCTTTTCCCGGAACCCTTTCCATCGCCAACGCACCATAAAAATCTTCAATCCATACCCTTACTCGTGGCTTTGCTGTCAATTTCGGTCGGCACCAACCACCTATAATTCCAAGTGCTGGATTGTTCTCGAATATTTTTTTTGCTTCAATCAAATAGTTTTCCTCTAAATGATTATCATCATCACAAAACAATAAAAGATTAAATCTCGATTCGCGTATCCCTAGTTGTCTAGCCGAGGTAAGTCCTGGGGTTGGTTCTTTGATGATCCTAAAAAGAAAAGTGTCTGTTCCATACTTCGCAAAAGCTTTTTCAGCAGCGAGTTTTGTGTTGTCTGATGAATTGCTATCGATTACCAACACCTCGCATCCGTAACCGTTGGGTACCTTAATAGCCAAGGCGTATTTAAGTGTCTCATCAATTCTGAGAGCACTGTTATAGCAACAAATTATTACAGAAGCTCCTTTCATTCTTATTACTACTCAATTCCGTGGTCAACAAAATATAAAATATTGCATTCATCTACCTATAAGTTTTTTCAGTGACCCTCTCACAAGCCTCTTCACTTTGCCGTCATTGAAGTAAATCTGCGGCCTAATTGTTTTAGTTGCTTTCAAACGTTGCTTTTTCTGTTGATGAAGGATGTTTGTTAGTGCTGCGATAAAGTGATATTTCTCTAAAACAAGCCTTCTGCCCTCTTTTATAAATCCTATGTTTTTTTCTCGAACATTTTCCCTTATGGCAAGATCAATGGTTTCAATGGCCTGCTTAAAATCTTGTGTGTTGATGGAGATAAAAGATCGCTCATCAAAGAAATCTTTAATGTTAGGACATCCCGAATAGAAAGGCATGGTGTATGCAAGGAAACAATCTGTGATCTTCTCGGTAAAATAATTGGTATGAGAAGAATTTTCGATGGCAACAGAGTACTGGTATGCCGCCAAGCCGTCCCATTTGTCAGGCAGAAAAGTATTCTCTCCCTTTGAAAACCAGTCCAAATCATCTTTATAATGGCCTTTCAATTTATTAATGAAAGCAAATCTTTCCTTATGGCTGGGAAGGGCAGTAAGATTTGAAATGATGGCACTGAGCATCTTGGTCTTACCCGGATAGCTCATTGCCATAAGTTCATTATAGTTTTTCTTTACCCACCAAGGATGGAGGTAATGGCAGCGTATTACATTAGGATGGGTTATATCATCCCTGGAGGTAATGATTAGATCAAACTGATCTAGGTAATCCTGATGATATTTTTGTTTTATCGATTTTTCCTCTCCAGTCACTAGTACGAAACCCCCGATTGAAGTCTTTAATTTCATCGCTTTGTCGATATCGTCATGCACTACTACAAAATCTCCTTCGGTCGAACCACTATCATTAATCTGATAAGTTACACCCTTCCACATTCTGGAGCCGCCCCCGTTTTGGTGCAGATAACCATAGTGACCATGGGCTATCCAAAATGCCGGGTGATAGAGGTTAACTAGCATAATGAATTAATTTCAACGAACCTACATAGAATCAGGCTTCTCATGCAAGCACGTCATTTAATTGCAGGGACAATCCGAATGATATCATGGCTGACAGAAAAATTGTACTTAAAGGCCGCCTTGCTAACCATGTCAGAAATCTCTTCTAGGCGGGGGTAATCCCACTCTCCATTAAAGAGTCTGGCATCATCAATTAAGATTACGTATTGGTGCTTATCATTCAAAAGTATGTTCAACTCCTTTACAATAGGGGTAACCTTACTTCCAAGAGCTGTCTTGATAAACCGGTCTCCCACATAAAACTCATACGAGTAATGGCCATCCAGCCAAAACAAAGCCGGGGCAATGATGTTCGGTACTATACGCTGCAGTACTTCCCCACTATCTCCTTGGAGGATGGTGACATTTGCATCCTTTGCAAATCTTTTTTTTGCATCGGCAAACAACTCTTCGCTGAGTTCTATAGAGTAAACCTGATCGAATTTATCCTTAAAGAATTCCACGGTATCGCCCAAAAATGTTCCGGTCTCTACAAACACTTTCAGGTTATAGTCCCTTCGGTAGTGCTCCAGAATGGCTCTTTTCTTTTTGTAAGAGGGCACCTGTAAACGATGTATAAAGTCTATCTTAGCTTTTTCCAACCATTTCCATCCTTTGCCAATAAAAGATTTTTTTACTGCCGATTTCACTTTTCGCAGCAAGGTGGGGTTCAGGTGGTCTGCCTTGTGCCTGTGTTCCTTACCATCCATATCAACCTGAAGGAGGTGTACCGTTCCATACGGAGCGGTGACTATTTTTTTGTGGGCTGGGTCAAGGCTATAAAATAAATTACACCCGATTTTTGAAAGATAGTGATAACCCTGCTTGAATAAAATCGCTTCTAACTTTCCTTTATGAGTCTCATCTTTATATTCAATGATAAATACCTTAGGCTTAAATCTATCAAAGTCCAGTCCGGTTAATGCCTGCACTTCGTAACCTTCAATATCGAGTGATACAAAATCTATAGCGCCTGCCCCTAAATCATTAAAGACTGTTGTTAACGTCCTCATGGGAACTTTCTGTTCCTCAAATCCATGAAAATAATCTTTGTAGTTTTTCCTCCACCGCTCTTCTTCATTCTTATCCAACGTGGAGAGGCTCCCAATTTTGTTGGCATAAAAAGTAACATTGTCCTTGTCTTCTTCGCCTGCAGCACAATGGACAACGGAAGCGTGCGGGCGGTTTTTTTTTAGTGCTGCAATAAAATCCTGATGGGCTTCAATGCATGCCCCCTTCCAACCTTTTTTTTCAAAATAATAGGTGTTGCTGAACTCAATTCCGTCAAGGCATCCGATTTCTATATAATAACCGTTAGCCTTACCTGCAAATATTTTATTGATAAGAAAATCTTCTCCGTGCTGACTATAATATGTATCCATCATTGATTTTTAAACCTTACTAATCTCCCAATGCATCAGAGGGCAAATCATGCCCGAGGTGTACTGGCCATTATATGCCTTATTGTAAAGCCCTGTTTGTTCTACATTTACTCTTAGTTGAATACCGTCTATTGGTTGCATCATTCTAACGTTATGAACCCCGAATGAAAATTTGAAGTCATACGAGAGAGGGGCGAGAAAATTAGCTGGCACGGTCACCACCGATTTATATATTCCTTTTTCCATATTCACTTTTTCTGAAGAGTCTTCATCATGAAAAGTGCGGAAGATTACCGTGCCTAGGTGATCACAAACATCCAAGAAAACCCGGAACCTGTTCAAGCGGTTCAGAAGTTCATAATGAATTTCAATTTTTATGTCTTTGCCGTTCACAACATGTCCAGAAACCTCTCTGGCATCTTGGTAAAAAACAATATTATGAAGTTTAAAATCAGGATCTGATTTGCTGCCTGCTTGGGTTGAAATGTATTCTGAAAACGAATTGAGTGCAATGCTTTCATTCAAGTAGTGATCGATTGTTTTGTTCATTTCACCTATCATTTCTGTTTCACCGTTCTTCAAATAGATTCCTGTCTTGCAAAATGATGAAAGTGCCGCCATATTATGGCTCACAAACAAAATCGTTCTCCCACTCTTGCTCACATCCTCCATCTTGCCCAAACATTTCTTCTGAAACTCCGCATCGCCCACGGCCAGCACTTCATCAATAATCAAAATCTCAGGTTCTAAGAAGGCAGCTACGGCAAAGGCCAATCGCAACTGCATGCCACTCGAATAATGCTTGAGGGGGGTGTCCAAAAATTTCTCTACGCCACTGAAGTCCACAATCTCATCAAACTTGGTTGCGATCTCCATACGCTTCATGCCCAGCAGGGAACCATTGAAGAAAATATTCTCACGGCCCGTGAGCTCAGGATGAAAGCCCGTGCCCACTTCGAGCAAACTGGCAACGCGCCCACGCGAAACAATGCGGCCTGTGGTAGGCGGTGTAATCTTAGAAAGAATTTTAAGCAGCGTGGATTTGCCGGCACCGTTGCGGCCAATGATACCAATGGATTCGCCTGCCTGCACTTCAAAGGAAACATCGTTGAGTGCCCAAAAGTCTTCCGTTTGGTTGCGCTCGAACTTTAGGGCGTTGGTCATCCTTTCGCGCAAGCTCAAGTATCCACCGGCCAGGTGTTGGATGCGGTATTTTTTGGAGATGCTTTGAATTTCTAAAATTGGCTTCATTGTCCCCTATGCAAAATCCGCAAAAAAATCTTCGGTCCTTTTAAAATAAAAAATACCGGCCAGTAGCAATATCAATCCGGACAAAAGGCTGATGCCTAAAAAAAATAAATCGGGCATAATTCCCGTGAGGGGAAACCGGAACAACTCCACAGCGGCATACATGGGTGAGCACACCAATATATATTGCAGCACAGGATATTTCAAAAGAGAAATTGGATAAATGACAGGTGTAAGAAAGAAAAGTACTTGCACCAGAAATGGGATCACATAGCGGAAGTCGCGGTACTTCACATTCAATGCAGCCAGCCACGAGCCTAATCCCAGAGTGGCAATAATTCCAACCATAATAGACAGCGGCCAAATAATTATGGCAGACCATAAAACCGGTTGCTGATAGTAAAGAAGTATTGCGGCAAACAAAATAAAGGCCATGAGAAAATCAAAAAGTGCAACCAATATGGATGAGACCGGAATGATGAGGCGCGGGAAATAAATCTTCTTGATTATGCCCGCATTGTTCACCATGCTGTTGGAAGCACCGGTAAGCCCGGACGAAAACATATTCCAAACCAATAAGCCCGAAAACACATAGACAGGATAGGGAAGATTTTGAGATGGAATATTGAGTGCCCTGCCAAAGAAAAAAGTGAAAATCAGCATCATCAGCAAGGGCTGCAATATGGCCCATAGAAAACCCAGGCTTGTTTGCTTGTATTTAATTTTAATATCGCGCCAGGTGAAAAAATAAAAAAGCTCGCGATAACGCCACATTTCTTTCCAGTCAAACCACCTTGTGCCGGAAGCCTCAATGCTATACTCTATCTGCCCGGTTTTGATTTCGTTTTCCGTTTTCATGAAAGGACCCTTTATTCCGTATTTTCGAGCCAAGTTACCATGAAAATCCTTTTTCTTGTACCCTATCCATTAAATGAAGCTCCCTCGCAGCGCTTTCGCTTCGAACAGTATTTTACAATTCTAAAAAACAAGGGGCACCAAATTCAGACTCAGAGCTTTCTCTCGGCAAGCAATGGGCGATTATTTTTCCGGCCGGGGCATCCTGTTCAGAAACTTTGGGTTGTTTTGACTGGCCTATCAAAACGAATTTACGCCCTCGGCATCGCCCCTTCTTTTGATTTCATTTTTATCCACCGCGAAGCAACCCCACTTGGCCCACCCATTTTCGAATGGATTATTGGAAGGGTGCTAAGGAAGAAAATAATTTACGATTTTGATGATGCCATCTGGCTTACGGACAGGGTAGATGAGCCTGCTTCATTAAAATTTTTGAAGTGGCGGCATAAAGTAAAGAATATCTGCCGGTGGAGTTACAAGATCAGTTGTGGCAATGAATATCTGAGGGGCTATGCACTTGAATTTAATTCAAACACCATCTATAACCCCACCACCATTGATTGTGAGTCCAACAATTCACAACGCCATCATCAAAAAAAAATAAATGAGCAGCTTGTGATCGGATGGACGGGCTCACATTCAACAATAAAATACCTTCAAAGAATAGAACTGGTCTTACAAAAAATTGAATCACAGTTTCCGCATGTTTCCTTTCTTGTTATTGCCGATCAACCTCCGGCACTGCAATTGAACAGGCTCACATTTGTGAAATGGAATGCCGGCACCGAAGTGGAAGACCTTTTGAACATGGATATTGGCATCATGCCTTTGCCCGATGATGAGTGGGCAAAAGGCAAATGTGGTTTCAAGGCACTGCAGTATATGGCGTTGCAAATACCGACAGTTGCCTCACCCGTGGGCGTAAATGTGGAAATTATTGAACATGGAAAAAATGGACTGCTTGCATCCTCCGAGGAAGAGTGGACACTTGCCCTGCAAAAATTAATTGAAGATAAAACACTTCGCGATCAACTGGGAAAAAATGGACGGGAGACAGTGATCAAAAGTTATTCGGTTGTTTCCAATTCTTCAACATTCCTGTCGCTGTTCGAGTAGTCAAACATAAGACCGAGGGCCATTACATAAAAGGGCAATAGCGGTATTTTATACCGTACCAGCGTTCCGAAATTGTACGTGGAAATGCCAACAGCAAACGCAAACGTAATGCTAAAGACTAAGCAAAAAACAATATTTGGGTTGGTGAACA
>JAYVAI010000469.1:0-7474 GCA_043751075.1 Cyclobacteriaceae bacterium
TAACATGAATGAAATAAAAAAGGAAGTTAACGCTTGGCAAAACCACAGGAACAATAAGGATTGTAAAATTGAATGGAGATTCACTTCAAAGGATGCCCAGATTAAACTTAAAAAACTATATCCGTCAATTCATACGTGACATGACACTAGAAGAAGACATGGAAATCATTGGCAAAATGATCAACACGTATATAAAATCAATTGGCAACAAATCTTAAACTATCCTAACCCTCAATGCCTAATACCCAATGCCTAACCTAGACAAGCCAGAACCAAAAATAAATTCAAACTCAATCCCGATAGCTATCGGGACAAATTCAAACTCAACAATACCCAATACCCATTTCCTAATTCTTAATGCCTATTTCCTAATGCCCAACACCTAATGCCAATTGCCCAATAACATGAAAGACGTCACCATCGCAGAACACCACCTACGGCCAGGGGAATTTAAAGAGATCATCATCAATATTGCCCGGCTACCTTCGCGTACACAGATAGATACGCCCATCTATGCCTATCGTGGGTTGGAGGATGGCCCTGTGCTGGCGCTCACCGCGGGCATGCATGGCGATGAAATAAACGGCATGGAGATCGTGCGCAGGATATTGGATACGGGGCACAATCGTGTGAAGCGCGGCACGGTTATCTGTATGCCCATCATCAATATTTATGGCTTCCTCAATTACTCCCGCGAAGTGCCCGATGGCAAAGATGTAAACCGTTCTTTTCCCGGAAACAAAAATGGTTCGCTTGCCTCGCGCGTGGCCTATCACCTTACCAAAGATGTGATTCCCTATATCGACTTTGGTGTTGACTTTCACACGGGTGGAGCCATGCGCACCAACTATCCACAGATACGGTGCGTAATGGCCGAAGCAAAAAATGTGGAACTGGCAAATGCCTTCAATGCTCCCTTCACAATTGACTCACCTCTCCGGCCGCACTCCATCCGGCAAACGGCCGCCAAGCACGGAAAAAATATTATTGTGTATGAAGGAGGGGAGTCGCTCCGCTTCGATCAGCACGCCATTGAAGAAGGAGTGAACGGCACACTTCGTTTGATGAAACATTTAAAGATGATCGACTGGGCACCTGACACAAAAGAAGAAAACAAAATAATCTGGAATTCATCGTGGGCGCGTGCCCATCATGCAGGCTTGTTTCAATCCATAATAAAGTGTGGCGAACTCGTCCACAAAAACCAGGTCATCGGCACCATTACAGACCCCTTTGGAGAATTCAAAGAGCAAGTGAAATCACCATCTACTGGCTATGTGGTTGGGCTCAACAATCATCCCGTGGTAAATGCAGGTGATGCATTACTCCACATTGGCATGGATAACCTTTGCAGGATCGGGGGCAATACGGAAGATTGATAATGAATATTTGAATGGGCTCAACTCGGAATAGTGAGATAAATTGTTGGCGGCATGGCGAGGCGCCACCAGGCTATTCGTTGCAAGTCCGGCCACACACAAAACCAACGCGCTTCGGGCCTGCCTGCGGCAAAGGCAGGCTTTCCACTTCTATCCTTTGCCGAGCGGTCACAGAAATACGTGTAGAGACTTTGAATGTAACCCTTGTGCTTTCTTAGCGGCTTCGCGTTTTGTGGCAATGAAAAATCCAAAAATTAAACCAACAGAAAAATGTTATGAAGAAAGTATTTGCATTAATGATGCTCACCTTGTTTATCACAGCGTGCGTAAACAACCCGGAGCAGGCTGCAGCCGAAGCACCGGAAGTTTATTCCCTTCTTGGCGTGGAATATTTCGCACCCAAAGAAGTCAGCGCTAAATTGGACAGTAACCTTGTTGTGGCCCGAAAAAATTTCGAAGCCGATCCATCGGAAGAAAATTTTATTTGGCTGGGGAGAAGGACAGCGTATCTAACTCGTTACAACGAAGCCATCCGCCTGTACGATGAGGGCATTGAAAAATTTCCGGATTCATACCGGTTGTACCGCCATCGCGGCCACCGCTACATTTCTCAAAGAAAATTTGATGCGGCCATTGCCGACCTGGAGAAAGCATCGGACCTCATGCAGGGAAAACCTATTGAAATAGAACCGGACGGCCAGCCCAACAAATTGAACAAACCACTTTCGGGCACACAATTTAATGTTTGGTATCACCTCGGCCTGGCCCATTATCTGAAAGGTGAATTTGACCGTGCCGAAAAAGCATATCTTGAATGCATGAAAGTTTCAGATAATGATGACCTGATCACCGCCACAGTGGATTGGCTTTACATGACCTACCAAAGGGAAGGAAAAAAAGAAGAAGCCAACAAACTTTTGGATAGGATCACAGCAACCATGACCATCATCGAAAATGATTCGTATTTCAAACGGCTCAATTTGTACAAAGGCATGTTGCCCGTGGATTCCGTATTGTCTGTGAATGAATCCAATGCAGATGTTGAACTGGCACTTGCAACCCAGGGCTATGGCGTTGGCAATTGGTATTTGTACCATGGCGACACAACGAAAGCGGTCGAAATATTCGAACGCGTAATAGCAGGCAAACATTTCTCCGCCTTTGGGTTTATTGCTGCCGAGGCCGACTTGGCGAGATTGAGATAATGTAAGCTGCCGGCTAAAAATTGATTGACAATTTTTTACATAGAGTCACAAATTTTTACCTCAAAATTGTCAAGAATCCAGCAACCAGTATCAAGCAACCAGCATCCAACTAGCTCACCACATGCACCTTGATCATATTTGATCGGCCGCGCTCTTGTATGGGCATACTGGCCAGGATGATAAATATATCGCCCGTTTTTACGTGACCATCACGTTTCAGAATTTTTTCTACATCCGAAATGGTTTCGTCTGTAGAGGAAGCTTTGTCGTAGTGATATGCCTTTGTTGCCCACACTAAATTCATGGTGTTGAGTATCGTGTCGTTGCTGGTAAAGGCGAAGATGTTTGCATTGGGCCGGTGCGATGCCGCTTTGTAGGCAGCATACCCTAACTGCGTCATGCCCACAATCGCTTTTGCATTTACATCTTTGGCCAACTTGCAGGCGGTGAGTATCAAACTGTCGTTGAAATAATTGGGTGATTTGGGATCCACCTCCTGAAACTTGTAAAAAATATTGGCTTGCCTCTCCACAGAGTTGATGGTGCGCACCATGCTGCGTATCACTTCGATGGGATATTTTCCTGCTGCTGTTTCGGCCGAAAGCATCAACGCATCGGCACCATCCATTACCGCATTGGCCACATCGTTGGTTTCTGCACGGGTGGGCCGTGGGTTTTCGATCATGCTCTCCATCATTTGTGTGGCCACAATCACGGGCTTGGCTGCTTTGTTGCATTTTTCTACCAGCATCTTTTGCACCATCGGCACTTCTTCCATCCAAATCTCCACACCCAAGTCGCCCC
Source organism: Cyclobacteriaceae bacterium (assembly GCA_043751075.1). Classification (GTDB taxonomy): domain Bacteria; phylum Bacteroidota; class Bacteroidia; order Cytophagales; family Cyclobacteriaceae; genus ELB16-189. The sequence goes on from JAYVAI010000469.1 coordinate 3,389, forward strand.
GGGCCACCATCACCGCATCGGTGGCGGCTATGATCGCATCAATGTTTTCCAATGCCTCTGGTTTTTCTATTTTGGCAATAATGCGTGTAGTGGAATTATGGCTGTCGATAATGGCACGCAGCGATTCAATATCTTTTGCTTTTCGAACAAAAGAAAGTGCCACCCAATCTACTTTATGCTTCAATCCAAATTCCAGGTCGGCCATATCCTTTTCAGTGAGCGATGGTGCCGAAACTTTTGAAAACGGAAGGTTTATCCCTTTGCGCGATTTCAAGGGCCCGCCATACACTACTTTACAGATCACATCAATGTCGCGCACTTCGCTTACTTTCAATTCTATCTTACCATCGTCAATCAAGATCATGTCGCCCACCTTCACATCCTTGGGCAGGCTTTCATAGGAGGTGCTCACAATTTCGTGGTTGCCGAGCAACTCGCGCGTGGTGATGGTGATGGACTCACCGGCTTTTATCTCGGTGCCGGGCTTCACTTCGTTTACACGGATTTTCGGTCCCTGTAAGTCTTGCAGCAAAGCAATGTGCGAACCTAATTCCTGGTTTATCTCCCTCACAAAATGGATCACCTTCAAGTGGTCTTCGTGGTTGCCGTGCGAAAAATTGAGGCGAAAAATATCAACGCCCTCTTTGGCAAGGGCGCGCAGCATTTCTTTATCATTAGATGCTGGCCCTACGGTGGCCACAATTTTTGACTTGTTGTAAATGATTTGTTCCATATAAAAAAGTTTAGAAAATAAAGTTGTCCTTCGATTTTAAAGAGCCCAAAGGTATAAAAGCCACCATCTCAACGGAAGGAATATTACGTAAGAGTTCTTGCAATCGATTGCTATTCCCGTGCTCCTCTCCTTGAATCAGGATTATATAATCGAAGTGCGAATGCTCGGGCACCAGAAAACTCCTAGTCTCATTGTCGTTGGGCTTGTTGCGAAAGAGTTTTAATTTATTCACTTCGTTTTCAAAGGCAAAATAGGAAAAGGAAACTTCTTGATTGTTCTTAAAGCGCACCATTAAATCGGGTTGTTTCACCAAACGGGTAGCTAATTGATGGTTTATTTCCCAAGCAAGTTTATAACCTTTGGCAGACGTAATTATGCCTATTAAATCAAAATCATAACTATATTCGATTTCAAGTCTTTTTTTCTTCATTTTTGCAGGCCGATAATACGAGCGCAACTGTTAATGTTTGACAATATTGCACCAAATCTCTTTATTTGCACAGAATTTTGAATACTCTAAACCTTAATAAACATGTCTGAAATCGCACAAAAAGTAAAACAGATCATCATCGACAAACTTGGTGTTGAAGAATCTGAGGTTACTCCTGAGGCCAGCTTCACCAATGATTTGGGCGCTGACTCGCTGGATACTGTAGAATTGATTATGGAATTCGAAAAAGAATTCAACATCTCCATCCCTGACGACCAGGCCGAAAACATTGCAACTGTAGGCCAGGCTATTTCTTACCTTGAGGAGAACGTTAAGAAATAATCAGAGAACAGTCAGCATCTCCGTCACTAACGTATTGTATGACATTTAAACGGGTAGTAATCACAGGAGCGGGCGCATTAACTCCAATTGGAAATACCTTGTCCGCATATTGGGACGGGTTGAAAGCTGGAAAAAGTGGCGCGGCCCCGATCACAAAATTCGATACCACCCTTTTTAAGACCAAGTTTGCCTGCGAGGTGAAGGGCTTCAAGTTTGAAGACTTCATGGAGCGAAAAGAAGGCAGGAAAATGGATCCGTTCGCACAATACGCCATGGTGGTGGCTGACGAAGCAATACTTGATGCCAACCTTCCTTTGTCCGAACTGGATCCGCACCGTGTAGGTGTTATCTGGGGATCGGGCATAGGAGGGTTGCTTACTTTTCAGGAGGAGGTAAAAGCGTTTGCAAAAGGTGACGGAACGCCCCGCTTCAACCCCTTCTTCATCCCCAAAATGATCCCCGATCTTAGTGCTGGCTACATCTCCATAAAATACGGTTTCCGCGGGCCCAATTTTGCCACCGTGTCTGCTTGTGCATCTTCAACCAATGCCATGTATGATGCCTACACGTATATAAAATTGGGCAAGGCCGATATTATTGTCAGTGGCGGATCGGAAGCAGCCGTATGCGAAGCCGGGATAGGCGGGTTCAACGCGCTAAAAGCCCTGTCGGAAAGAAACGATTCACCGGAAACCGCCTCAAGGCCCTACGACAAAGACCGCGATGGTTTTGTGCTGGGCGAAGGTGCGGGCGCGGTGATATTGGAAGAATACGAACACGCCAAAAGACGGGGCGCAAAAATCTATGCCGAAATAATTGGCGGTGGCATGTCGGCCGATGCATACCACATTACCGCGCCACACCCAGACGGTGAAGGCATCATCAGGGTAATGCAAAATGCCATTGAAGAGGCAGGCGTTAAACCCAGTGATGTCGATTACATCAATACCCACGGCACCTCCACCCCACTCGGTGACCTGGGCGAAATCAAAGCCATACAAAAAGTATTTGGAGAGCAGGCTTATCGAATGAACATAAGCTCCACCAAATCCATGACGGGCCACCTGCTGGGTGCTGCCGGTGCCATTGAAGTGATTGCGTGCTTGCTGGCCATACAGCAAGGGATCATCGCCCCTACCATCAATCATTTTGTTGATGACGAAGGACTGGATCCACGCCTCAACCTAACGTTCAACAAGGCGCAACAACGCGAGGTTAACATTGCCATCAGCAACACTTTTGGCTTTGGCGGGCACAATGCCTCCATCGTTCTCCGCAAGGCCGTATAATCCACCCTGTTGTGTGGAACCTATTAAATTTATCGAGAGGAAATTCTAAAGAGGATAAAAAATTGGTTACGGCCATCCGTACCATTGCGGGCATCACACCATCGAACCTGGCTCTTTATAAATTAGCAACCCTTCACAGCTCAAAGTCAACGGAGAAAAACGGCATTCGCGAATCCAACGAGCGGTTGGAATACTTAGGCGATGCCATCTTGGGCGCCACCGTGGCCGATTATCTTTTCAAAAAATATCCTTTCAAAGACGAAGGCTTCCTTACCGAAATACGTTCGCGCATAGTGAACCGTGAATCGCTCAACCACCTGGCGCGCAAAGTGGGCATCAGTGCCATCATCCAATTTGATGGAAGGAACAGCCACCTGCAGCAGGTGATATTGGGCAACACTCTGGAAGCGTTGGTGGGCGCGGTGTATCTCGACAAAGGGTATCTGCGCACCCAAAAATTTGTGATAGACAAACTCATTCAACCCTATTTCGATTTAGAGGTAGTGGTCAATTCAAATTCAAACCACAAAAGCCGGGTGATTGAGTGGGCGCAACGCGAGGGAAAAGAAATCAGGTTTGAAATAAGCGAAGAGAAAAAAGGAAAAATGGGCAAAGAATTTTGTGCCACGGTGTTGATAGCCGACCAACCCTATGCCACCGGCTATGGCTATACCAAAAAGAAAGCAGAGCAAGATGCCTCGGAGAAAACTATGGTGTTGCTGAAATTATGAGCCACACATGAGTTTAGGCTAAAAGCCTCAGGGATTAGCACCCTTCATGACGCCTTATTAAAAACTTCCTTTTCGAGACGCACAATTCTATCGCCCCAGTCAGCAAGCATCATGACGGATAAGCAAAGTTCACCAATGCCCACACTGGTTTTTTGATTGCGGATCTTCCAAGGTGACAATTTTTTTGTTAAAATCGTCTCTCAACCCTTTGATCTCCTCTCTCATCCCTTTGATCTCCAATCGCATCTCATGCACTTCAGAAATTACTTCAATTAGCTTTTCTTCGTTATTCATATTGCTTGTTTCTGAGCTTATCAAAAGTAATAAATTTTAGGAACCAATCCCTTTGCCTTTAGAAAGGTGGGTGCATTTCAAAAAGACACTGTCGTGCTTCCAGTTTTAACCGACATTAAGTAAGTAATAGAGCTTGTGTGTGTACTGCATCTATAAGTTGGGCTACCCACCTGCCAAGCGATCGGGCAGGAAGCCCACTTCCTGCAGGTTATCAATTGCCACGGGCTTAAGCCTGCCTGTCCGGTAGGCAGGCCCGTGGCAATTGAC
>JAYVAI010000470.1:0-7453 GCA_043751075.1 Cyclobacteriaceae bacterium
AATCTTAACTCTATCCTCGAATGTAATTCTTTTGTAGTTATTCATTTAGCAACAAATTACTTTTTGTAATTTGTTGCGTTAGACTTTTGAATCGAAGTAGACTTTGCCATTTGCTTAGACGTTAAATTTGAAAGTACTTTTTATTAAGAATTAACATTGGACTTGCACTGGGAAATTTTTATGACTCCACCTTTTCGCCACAGATTCACAGATTTTTTAAATCATTCATTAAACTTCTGAATTTTAATCAGTGAATCTGTGGCGAAACTAAAAGAGGGTAAACCCCCTTAAATATTCTCACAAATAATAGACAGCAATGCCAACTGGTTTGTTGCCCGCACTAAGTTCTGATCGGGGTACGAAATATGATAATACGTATTGCCTCTTAAAAAATCAGCCAAAAAACGGATCGCCATTATGTAAGTCATCATTTTCCCCGCAAAGGGAATTGCCTTTAATTCTTCCTCGGATAGCACGCCTTGCATTTCGTGCAAATAACCCTTTAGCAACGCCTCATAAATTTCTTTTCTGAATTTGATTTTGCCAATATCTTTTTCTTCTTCGCTCACGGGGCTCACACAGGTGCGCACCATATCGCCCAGATCGTAAATGAAATAACCGGGCATGAGCGTGTCGAGATCAATCACACACACTGCTTTGTGTGTAGTGCTGTCAAAGAGAATATTATTGATCTTAGTGTCGTTGTGGACTATGCGCTCTTTCAAACTTCCACTGGCAATGAGCGATTTATATTCTTCTACCAAATAACGAAAGGATGTTGCCTGCTGCACTTGCAGAGCGGCCTGGGTAAGCAGTTCGGGTTTTGCGTTTGCTACCGCCTCCTCAAATTGCTCATACCGCCAGCCAAGATCTTGAAAACGATCAAGCGTGGGTTTAAACAATTTGCTGTCAATGCTATCTAGGTTTTTTGTGAGCTTTGCAAACCCAACGGCAACTTCATACGCTTCTTCAGCCGTTGTTAAAAAATCTATGGTGATCGTGTTTTCAATTAACGGGTACAATCGCCACGGAAACCCATCGGCTGCATAGACTAATTCATTTTCTGCCCGATCGCGCAAAGCCGTAAGAAATAAATAATCAGGATGATGCTGCGCCAGATAATCCGCAGCCATGCGATTGTTTGTAGCAATGGCTCCGGGGTCTTTAAACACGTTGATGTTTATCCGCTGCAAGACAAATTTGCTTTCGCCCTCCACCAAAAATGTTTGATGAATGTGGCCGGAGCCAATGGGCGATACGACCGAGGAAGCCTTTAATCCAAATGCTTGCAAGACTAATTCGGGCACCATCTGATCACCAAAGTTTTGAAGGATACACACCTTGCTTCACCAAGTCGCTAATTTTTTTTGAAACTTCTTCTTTGTCTTCTTTGTACGTTACGCCAAACCAGGTTTTGCCTCCGGGAAGGATATGCATTTTGCCAAGACCTTTGTTGATGAGTTCGCTTACCATCAGTGCTATGTAAAACTCAGCCGATGGATTGTTATGGTTTCTCTCCACAAATTCGGCAAACATTTTTTCGGTGAGATCAAATGCATCGGCCTGAAAGCCCCAGCAGTTCATAGACACTTGCACACCGGCATCCAATTCCATGTCGCCTTCCTTCTCTTTCGAAATTATTTTATTTCCTTCTCGCACAATCACCGTGTGTTCCTTCATACCCTTGAGATAGCCGTCTCCATCGCCTGTAGCCACCCCGCGCGAAACACTGCCATGATCAGACAAAACATTCTTTAATGTGTAGCCTACCATGGCGTGATGATGGGGCAGTGCACTTGCAAAAAAACTGGCCAGGGCATCAAACGCTTCTTTGCCATAAAAGTCATCGGCATTGATCACTGCGAAAGGGCCGTCTATCACTTCTTTGCCGCAGAGCATGGCGTGTGTGGTGCCCCACGGTTTTTTTCTGTGAACAGGCAAGTAGGAGGGAGGCACAAATTTTTCCAGCGACTGCACCACAAAATGAACTTCTGCCTTGCCGTGAAGTTTGGGAAGGAAAATTTCTTTTACCGTTTCCTTTATTTCTTCGCGCACCACAAACACAATTTTGCCGAAACCGGAACGGAGGGCATCGAACAACGAGTACTCCATGATCGTTTCGCCATTGGGGCCGAAGCCGTCAATTTGTTTTATTCCGCCATAGCGGCTGCCCATGCCCGCGGCCATTACCAGCAAAGAAAGTTTTTGATTATTTTTCAATTTGTTTGAACAGATTAAAAGTGAGTAATTTCCTGTAAAATAAAACTTGTGCAAAAATAGAAGTTTACTTCTGAATGCCTAAACCCCTTCAACCATGACCCAAACCCGCCCCTCCAGCTACCTGATGTCGCTCACCATTATTGGTATATTGTTTTTCATTTTTGGATTTGTTACGTGGATCAATGGCACGCTGATTCCATACCTGAAAATTGCGTGCGAATTGCAAACTGACTTTCAATCATATCTGGTTGCCACTGCCTTCTTTATTGCTTACACCGTAATGGCCATTCCTTCTTCCTATGTGCTTAAGAAAACCGGATACAAAAGAGGCATGTCGCTGGGTCTGTTTATTATGGCGGCAGGTGCCATCCTGTTTGTGCCTGCAGCCAACGCGCGGGACTATGATATGTTTTTGGTGGGCTTATTTATCATTGGCACGGGCTTGGCACTTTTGCAAACTGCTTCCAATCCGTATGCTACCATCCTTGGCCCTATTGAAAGTGCGGCCACGCGCATCAGCATCATGGGCATTTGTAATAAGGTAGCCGGAATTCTGGCCGGATTGATTTTTGGATACATCGCCCTCAATGATGCCGATGCATTGGAAGCAAGTTTAAAAACGATGGATGCGGCCACTAAAAATGCTACGCTCGATGAACTTGCCAGTCGTGTGGTGGTGCCCTATATGATCATTGCCGGTGTGCTGGTGTTTCTTGCCATCGCTATTTTATTCTCGGCCCTTCCCGACATTGACGATAGTGGTGAGGGTGATGCCTCGGCTTCTGCAAATTCAGACAAGACGAGTGTGTTCCAATTTCCACATCTCATCTTAGGTGTAATTGCGCTGTTCTTTTATGTAGGGGTGGAAGTGTTGGCCGGAGATACCATTATCAGTTACGGCAAATCGCTGGGCATTGAATTGTCAACGGCACGCTATTTTACGCAGGGCACATTAGCGTGCATGCTCATTGGCTATATAGTGGGCATAGTGGCCATACCAAAATATATGTCACAATCTACAGCCTTAAAAATCTGTACGTGGCTCGGAGTGACTTTCACACTTGGTGCGGTACTTACTGAAGGCTATGTGTCGGTAGCATTTATCGCATTGCTCGGCTTGGCCAACTCATTGATGTGGCCAGCTATTTTTCCGTTGGCTATTGATGGCTTAGGCAAGTTTACCAAAATCGGTTCTGCCCTTTTGATTATGGCCATAGCCGGTGGTGCCATTCTGCCGCTTGTATATGGTCAACTATCTGAAATGTGGAATTCAAAAGATGCATATATAATTATGCTGCCGTGCTATTTCTACATTATGTATTTTGCTATAAAAGGTCACCTCGTTGGAAGAACAGCATGAGAATTTTAATTACCATATTGACGAGCCTGTTTACTGCCACTTCTCTGGCTCAGTACTACGAAGCCCGTGACCTCACCGCAGAAAATATTTTTTCGGAAAACATAGAAGGTCCCAACGTTGACAAGGCAGGAAATCTTTTTGTGGTAAACTTTCAGCGCGATGGAACCATCGGTTTGGTGCGCCCCAATGGGGATGTTATTTTATATGTGACCTTGCCGGAAGGAAGCATCGCCAACGCTATCATGTTTGATAAAAAAGGCAACATGCTGCTGGCCGATTGGAAAGGGCACAACGTGCTGAAGGTGGATGTGAAGACCAAAGCCGTGAGCGTGTATGTGCACAGCGAACTGTTCAACCAGCCCAATGATTTGTGCATCAACAAAAGAGGTCAACTCTTTGCCAGCGACCCCAACTGGAAAGAAAGCACCGGCAAGCTATGGCGCATTGACAAGCTGGGCAAAGCGGTTTTGTTGAAGGACAACATGGGCACCACCAACGGCATTGAGCTGAGCCCCAACGAAAAAAAATTATATGTGAATGAAAGTGTGCAACGGAAAATCTGGGTGTTTGATGTAAATGCCAAAGGAGAAATCGGCAATCAAAAACTTTTTTATCAGTTTGATGATTTTGGTTTGGATGGAATGAAGTGCGACCAGGTTGGCAATCTTTATGTAACGCGGCATGGCAAAGGAACGATTGCCATTATTTCACCGGAAGGAAACCTGCTTCGCGAAGTGCCAATGAAAGGGAAACTCACCAGCAACATTGCGTTTGGTGGGCCGGAAGGAAAAACTTGTTTCGTTACGCTGCAAGACAGAAAGTGCGTGGAGGTATTTGAGAGTGAGGTGGCAGGCAAGAAATATTAGAATAATTGACAATTGACAATTTGTAATTGACAAGGGTGTACGACAGTTTAGCAATCCATACTTGGGCTAAAGCCCACTTCCTAAAGGTATTCAATTGCCACGGGCTTAAGCCCGTGGCAATTGATTATAAAACTTTAAGGGACTTTAGTCCCAAACACAAAACTGTCGTACACATTTTGTCAACCTGCCAAATTCACATCAATCCAACCCCTCAATTGCTTTTCCCTCTCCTTATAAATTCCCTTCACCTCAATGAAAGAGATTTTTCTTTTCACCAATTCATCTTTGAATATCTTATACATTTCGGCTCTGCGTTGTTTCAAATCCCTCATGCCATCGGGCACCCAGGGCACATCAATGTCAAATAGAAAATATTGATCGTACCTGATCATTTTCTCCAACTGGTATAACACATCCGGCACGTGGCCGAGATAATGGCCGCAATAAATTTGCGTGGTGATGATATCGGTATCGCAAAACAAAATCTTGTTGGCTGTTTTTGTTTTCTCGTTCACCCGCGCCACGTAAGCATGACCAATTTTAATTATGTCTTCAACGGTGAAGCTGTTGCTGGTTACAAACTCGCGGGCCACTTCGGGCACATACTCGGTGTGATAAACTTCGGCAAGATGCCGCGCCATCACCGACTTGCCGGTGCTTTCGGGACCATAAAAGCAAATCTTCTTTATTTCACTCATGCCTTCTTTTCGGAATACGATTTATACTCACGCCACCAGTTCCAAAAACCAAAAGATGCGATAATACAGAAAGCGAAATACATCAGGCTGTAAAACTTTATGTCGCGCACAAAATATAAATAGGTGGCCACAGTGTCCACCACTGCCCAAATGATCCAACACTCGGCCCGTTTTTGAATCATCAAAAAAGTGGCCATCACACTCATTACGGTAATGAAAGAATCAATGTATGGCGATGCACTTGGCTTGATGAAAATGGATGGCAACCAATCGTGGATATGGGTTGCTAAAAAGGCCATCATCAGCGTGCCCACTGTGCTGATCAATATATAAACCAACAATTTGCCCAAGGGCAAAAAGCTTACTTTCAAATAATTGTGCTTGTCCTCTTCACCCGGCTTGGGGTGGGTCCATCGCCACCAGCCCATCACATTGGTAACAAAGAAGAATACTTGCAAAAACATATCGGGGTATAGCTGCACTTGGAAGAAAAGAAAAAAAGAAAGCGTGACATTGATAATACCCAACGGCCAGCTCCAGATGTTGGCCAATGAAGAAAGCACTACCGCTACCACGCCACTCACCAAACCAAAAAATTCGAGGTAGCTAATGGGGTAGCCGAGGATGGTGAAGAAGATGTGGTTGATGTCGAAAAAATTCATTAAATAGGTTTCAAAAATAGGAATGTTAGTGATGAGATTATTGATGTTGCTGGCCTTTTCTTTAATCATTTTACAATCAAGGGCGCAGAAGAGTGAGCCGGACTTGGCATTTCCACCTAATAACAAATGGCTCTATAAAAATATTTCGATTGATGAAACTGAGATACTTAACATTCACTGGCTTGAGTACCTGTACTATTTAAAAAAAGATTCTTCTGCAACGAATTTTAAAGCAGCCCTGCCCGACACATCCGTTTGGTTTACGGTGAAGGATTCAATCAGGAGCATTCATTATCTGCGGAATCCGGGCTATCGGTATTTTCCTGTTGTTGGCATGAACCATTCCCAAGCAATTGATTATTGCAAATGGAGAACGGCCATAGTAAACCATTCTATGCAAAATGATTCAGCCTACCGGAAGCGAAATAGCAAAGCCATGTCCGGCTCGTACAAGGTTTTTTATTGGTTGCCCAGCGAGCAAGAATGGATGTTAGCGGCTTCAGGAAACACTGATATCAACCAATACCAATTTGGATACAAGGTATTTAAAGGCCCGTCATCGTTAAAAGGAAACAAGAGAGGTTACTATAAAAAAGTTCTGGTGCCCCCGGCCTATAAAACCTTTAAGCGTGATTTAAAAGACTTCAATAAAACTCGTGAAGAATACGCATTCAACGTGATAAAAAGGTTCAAATCCTATTTTCAATATGGAGACTATGCGCCCGCTTATGCCTACGACAAACGCACCAAGCCCAATTCAATTGGGCTTTATCAAATGATCGGTAACGTGGCCGAGATGGTGAGCGAGGAGGGTATCTCCAAAGGGGGAAGTTGGTTTCACTATCCGGATGAAAGTGAAATCAAGAATAGGATTTTCTACACTAGACCAGAACCTTGGTTGGGTTTCCGGTGTGTTTGCGAGGTGACACCGATTGTGAAAAACTAAATCTTCACGCACACATTCTTCGTTTCCGTAAAAAACTTCATCGCCTCCCAGCCGCCTTCACGGCCAACTCCACTTTGCTTCATGCCGCCAAAAGGTGTGCGCAAGTCGCGCAGCAGCCAGCAGTTTACCCAGATGATGCCGCTTTTTATTTGGTGTGCCACGCGGTGGGCACGTTTTAAATTTTCCGTCCAGATGGTGGCACTCAATCCGTAGGCAGTCGAATTCGCAAAAGTGATTGCCTCTTCTTCTGTATCAAACGGCATGATAGTTACCACCGGGCCAAATATTTCTTCCTGGTTGGTGCGGCAATATTGATCGAGGCCAACAATAACGGTTGGCTCCACAAAATATCCATTCGCACACCGGCCTGCTATGGTGATCTGTTTTCCTCCGCATAAAATTTTTCCGCCTTCCTCTTTTGCAAGGGCTATGTAACTCAGCACTTTGTTCATGTGCGCCTCCGACACCAACGCTCCCACGCGGGTCCTTTCTTCGAGCGGATCGCCTACTGTCAATTCTTTTGTTCGTTTTACAAATTCATCTACAAATTTTTCATAGATGCTGCGCTCCACCAACACTCGCGAGCCGCACAAGCAAATTTCGCCTTGATTGGAAAATGATGAATGGATGGAAGTAGAAACGGCCTCTTCAAAATCACAATCTGCAAAAATGATGTTGGGGTTTTTTCCTCCGAGTTCCAA
>JAYVAI010000471.1:0-7420 GCA_043751075.1 Cyclobacteriaceae bacterium
TGGTTTCAAAATTATTGTTCAACTCATCTTCCGCAGATTTGCTTACGCGGTTCAACGTGGTTATGGTGGCCACAAACAAGGGCAACGAAAAAGCCAAGTAAATATAGAGTTGGATACGGGCAGCGTAATTCATACTAAGCCCTTTCAAAACAGAAGCTATCCAATAAATAAGCATGGTTATCACCAGCAAAATAATCCCCGATACAAAAAGAAAAGAGAAATTGGTAAGCACATAAAAGACAGGGTATGTAGTGGAAGTTGTTACAACCACAGAGGCAGTAACATCCTCTACGCCAGTGTGAAAAAATCCGTTGGAGCGAATGCCCGTGTTAAAAAAATCTGCATCCGTTAGATTCGAAAAATTAAAATCGCGCTCGTAATTATAGTTTCCAAAACTACTAAGAATTTTTCCATCCTTTATGAATGAAAAACTGCGATCGCGATTTTCAAAATATTCTGCAAAGCGCCTGTCCACCAACAATTCGGGATACACGTTTTGAGGGATAATCCTTTTCAGGGAAAGATCAATCAACACAAAACCGATGATCGCATCTGCTCGGTAAATAGGAATCAGTGAGAGGTACTTTTTATTCGGGTACAGTTCAGATGGTTGAATAAAATAAATACCCTCGTATTCTGTTTTGTTGGATGTGTTTTGAAAACGGTTAGAAAACATGGCCAGGGTTTCAGGCGAAGCATTGTCCAACGGCTCTCCGGCAGAATTATATAAGTAAATGCGCGCATCGTAGCGGTCAAAGTATGAGTTGAGATATACCTGTTTTATCTTCTGCCTGATTGGCGACTTGATCAAAAAAGGATTGTTAAGCCTGCTTTGGATAAAAGCATCCTGCCCTATCCGCTTGGCGCCTTCGTTCAGAAGATACTCACCCAGCACATCGCGGCCAATCAAATAATTTGCAGCAAACTTAAACTGCGATTGCGCCTGCTTTTCTTCTTCAAAATGTTTGATGCTTAGTCCGTGTTGAATACCCAACGCAGTTACCACTACAAAAAGATAAATGAATGTAACAAACCCCAATTTTCTTAATGAAGAACTTAGGCGTGTAGCATGCAAGATCAAAAAAAACACAAAGGCGATGGGAAGGGTAATGAAATAATCACGAGAAGCAATCAAGAAGTAGCTGGTGAAGATGGTAGCAGCCAAAATCAACACAGTAAAAAAAATCAGAACAGTTGGATAAAGTGCTTTGGCTAAGTTGATGAGTACGTGAATAAAAAAAAACGCACTCACGCATCCGGTCAGCACCGATAGCCAGGACAACGAACGCAGCCAATCAAACTGAATAGACCGAGTGATGTCCAATGGAATAACGGAATTGTGAAAAATGGTCTCCACAAAAAGAAACGGGTATAAGAACGAAAAGAATGCAAGCGTAATTAAGAAAACTCCACTAACATACCTTGCCCACCCAGCCAACCGCAAAATATATTTTACAACATTCCAATGGTGATACGTGATAAACACATAGCAACAAATGACCATAACACCGATAGCATTGAGGAATAAATCTCCTACAGAAGAATTGTAAGAAGCTGAGGCAAAATATTGTGGATCAAAAACTGCGGAAGCCAGCCAGCGCGTAGGAAAATTGAAGGATACCATGACCAATCGCATAAGTACAAAGGCTCCTGTCAAAACCAGGAAAACCCATTCATGCTTTTTGGACTGATGGAGAATGTGGGCCAAAAAATAAATTCCGAAAATGAAACAAATCAATGCTGCACTGGCGAGGACAAACGATGCATGGCTACTTATGCTCCTTCCGCTCTCAAGCTGAATTTTAAATACTTGCCTCCCTTCCAAATTGACAATAGAACCAGACGGGGCCGAAGCAACCCGGATTGCACCTCGGGCTTTGCTAAAAATATTTTCGTTCCATGTGGAGGAGAGATACCGGTTGGAGATTGGGAACTTTCGCACCAGCGGTATCACGGCAATCAACCTTTTAGATTTATTTAGCCGCCAACTTTTAATCAGGAAATCTCCCCCGCTGCTTTGTGATAATTGAAAATCGGGTTGACTGTTTATGGTGGCAAGGTCAGGGAAAAATTCGTTGTTGCTCCAAGCCAAAACCTCCGTGCTGTCAATCAAAAAAAACGAATTGCGCAATACATGCCACGAGACTAAACCAGGATCAGCAAGGATTGAACTGGCCTCACTATTCACTTCATCGGCTATTGAATGAAGATTCCCTTCAAGTGAGTTTAGTTGCTCGCTGGTATGGTCATTATTATATTCAAGATAGGCGCAACCCAGCAGGCACAACAAAGCAAAGCTGAAAAAAAGTATGGGCCGACTTATAACCATATAAAGAGGTTACTTAAAAATAAGAAATTGACAACTGATTTCTACAGAGTTGTTTTAGTAAAGGTTTACTTCCTGCCAAGCCCACCAAACCAATAAAGAAATAATATCCGCGAGTAGCGAAAGCTAAAAGGTATGGATAAAATAGAGAGGCTAACCAAGGCAACGCCATATACCCAATCTGGTGGGTTTACCGTGAAATACAAACCCGCCCAAACCAATACCATAATTACCACATTGAATGCATAGCTAACAAACATGGAGCCGTAATAAAATCCTGGCTCCGGCTCGAAGGTAGCACCACACACCGCGCAGTGAGAATTCATGGCCGCAAACTTTGATAATCTTGTGAGTGGGTATTTGAATATGTCTCCCGTGACACAACGGGGACACTTACCTTGCCACACTGCGCTTGCCTTCATTGCGGGCGTTGCGTTTACTTGTCTTATACCAAAAAAAAGCAATCAACGCGATCACCGTGTATGGGGCTGCGAACAAGTACAAAATCCCAAAATTTATTCCGGCAGCAATGCCTATATCGCCATTGCTCACATTGTTCTCTAAGGTGGCGCGGCACATCGAGCATTGTGCATTTACATGCGATGAAGCCCCAAGCACTATCATGATCAAAGACAAGAATCCTACTTTAATTATTTTCATATTCATCAGTACTTTTATGTTAAGAGTAATATGGACTGATCATCAAATACACAATCACACCCGTGACCGCTACATAGAGCCATATTGGAAAAGTAAATTTAGCCAATGCCTTGTGCCTTTCAAAATTACCTGCGATGGCGCGCGAAAAAGTGAAAAGAACGAAGGGAACCACCACCACCGACAAAAGAATGTGGCTGATCAAAATGAAATAATACACGGTCTTGATAACTCCTGTTCCACCAAACGGAGTCGGGTCGCTGGTCATGTGATAGGCCACATACAGTATCAAAAAGGCAGCCGAACAAAAGATACATAGTTTCATCAATGCCTCGTGCAATTTTTTCTTCTTGTTCTTGATTGCGATCACGGCTGCCACCAACAACACTGCGGTGATCCCATTTATGGTGGCATAGATGGGAGGCAAAAAACTAAAATCGTAACCGGGTATTTTATCGATGCCAAAAAGGATCGCTACTGCCAGCGGTATAATCACGGAGAGTGCTACAATTACTTTATGATAGGGGTCTTTCCTTTCACTCATCCTTTCAATACTTTTTTAATAAAATATTCAATTCAACGATAAGGCGGTCAACCTCTTCACGGGTTTTAGGATCATAGTAACCACGAATTCTGCGTTGATCGTCAATCACAACAGCCGTCCACGGTTTTTGTAACAATAAGTCACACGCATAAACCTGATCAATGAAATTGGTTTCACCCGTAGGGAATATCAATTGCACTTCCCCATTAAACTCCTCTTTCAAACGCTTTAGACCAGGCGATACCGAAGAGGAATCAATCATGAGCATGACAACTTTTTTATTCCATCCAAAGTGCTTTAGCAGCGAATCGGAAACCAAATAGGGCGTGTCATAATTTTTCTTGCACCAACGAGGTGCATCTTCTACCCCCTTCTCAAAATACACCGGAATGGAGAATTCATTCTTGCCAAACTTTTTTAGAAAAATGAATATCCCTATTGGTAAAATAAGTGCTGTGGCTAAAATGATTTTCTTCATAGGTGGAAAAAAAAGAAGGCTAAAGTAAAAACCACTTTAGCCCTCATCTGTTTTAAAAATTAAAACTAAAATACGGGCATCTGCATGCCTTCATACACAAAGGCAACAAGCATCCATACAATAAATGAAGTGGGTATCAATATGGACCAGAACAGTACTTTCACTTCGTAGCGCAGGTGCATAAACTCTCCTACAATGTATCCGGCTTTCACAATGGTCAACAAAACGAAAATCGTTGTCTTAGGTGGGCTGGCATTCATGGTGAATGCGATGATAAATTCAAAGACCGTTATCCCGCCCATGATGGCGGCCACAGTCCAAAGTTTTTTTATCTTTTCCTTGTCGGGAGGAAGAACTGTTATCTGGGGTTCGTGTGAGTGATGTGCCATTTAGGATTTAGGATTTAAGATTTAAGATTTAGTGCCAGTACAACTATTAAACTAAGTAAAAGAATGTGAACACAAACACCCAAACCAGATCCACAAAGTGCCAGTACAAACCAACCTTCTCCACCATTTCATAGTGGCCTCTGCGTTCATACACACCCGTTACCGTGTTGTAGTAAATCAGAAAATTCAACAGCACTCCGCTAAACACGTGAAAGCCGTGGAAGCCGGTGATGAAGAAAAAGAAATCGGCAAAAGGCTGAGGGCCATATTGGTTTACATGAAGGTTGGCACCAGTTACGGCTACCTGCTCCCATATACCTGTTTTCAAATTAAAAACATCTTTCAGGGTGGCAGTATCCGTTCCCACAATAAAGTGAGTCCACTCCCAAGCCTGGCAGCTTAAAAAAGTAGCACCTCCAAGAATTGTCCACAGCATCCATTTTTCAACTGCTTTGCGATCCATGCGATGGCCAGCTTCCACTGCCAACACCATGGTAACGCTGCTCATGATGAGAATGAAGGTCATAATACCTACAAACACCAATGGCAAAGAAAATCCGTGAAGGAAAGGCACCGCCTCAAATACCCTTTCGGGGATGGGCCAATATTCAGTAGAGAAAGTGAACGCTTCGTGGGCTCCTTCAAATACCGGGTTTCGTGCGCGAACTAATCCGTAGGTGATCAAGAGCCCTGAAAAAGTAAATGCATCGGACATGAGGAAGAACCACATCATGAGCTTGCCGTAGCTTACGCCCATCGGTGATGACCCTCCATCCCAAACACTTTTTCCGGATTCTATTGCTGCTGAACTTTGTGACATAGAGTAGTATTAATTTTTATCGATACAATAATAAGAATACAAACAAATATAGCCAAAGCCCGCCCAAAAAATGCCAATAAGTTGTGCACAATTCCAGCTTGAGCATACTTTTTGAATGGACCTGAAAGCGGAACGTGGATATCAACACCAACAATAAAAAAACCACACCGCTAATCAGGTGCAGTCCATGCACAAAGGTGAGTGCAATTACAAAAGACCCCGATGGGTTGCCCACCAAGTAAATCCCGCGCTCGGCCATATCGCCCCAGCCATAAACCTGGCCCACCAGAAACGATACTCCCAACAATGAAGTGATCGCCACCAAGAGTTTTAGCAAAGGCAGGTTATCTTTCTTGGCGGCAAAGTAAGCCCACTGCATGGTGATGCTACTAAGGATAATGACTACCGTGTTGTAATAAAACACAACGGGCAGTTCAAAGAACAGCCAATTGCCTTCTGCCCTTCGCACAATATATCCTGAGGTGAGGGCTGCAAACAACATTACCACCGAACCTAAAAAAAGCCACATCGCGAATTTCTTCGGCTCCATGGCCAGCGTCTTCTTTGGCTCTTCTACAATTTTAAAATCTCCTGAAATCGACTTCTCCATATCTTTTTAAATTTTATCCATCAAATAAGCAATCTGCACAATCGGCAAATAAAAAAATGATCCAAACATAATGCGAAGTGCGGATTGCCTGCTGCCCGTTTTCATGAGCATAAATGTTTGGGCCAGAAACGCTACGCCACAAACGGTAGCCACTATGGCCGAGTCCAAACCTGTGATGCCAAACTTGGCTGGCAATAATCCCAATGGTAAAAGGAACAACGTGTATATCATAATTTGAATGGCGGTGTTCAGGTCCTTTCCCCCACCCGATGGCAACAATTTGAACCCCGCTTTTTTATAGTCTTCATCGGCCACCCAGGCAATTGCCCAGAAGTGAGGAAACTGCCAGATGAACTGAATGCCAAATATGATCAGTGCCTCATAAGTAATGGAACCGGTAGCCGCCACCCATCCCAACAGTGGTGGCAACGCTCCAGGAATCGCTCCCACAAAAACGGCAATGGGGCCAACCCGTTTCAGGGGCGTGTAAACGAAGCTGTACAAAATCATTGACACTATGGAAAGCATCACCGTAAGCGGATTGGTATAAACCCACAGAATAAGTAGGCTTAACAACAAGACAATGCTGATGAATGTGATCGCCTCCGGCACATTGATCCTCCTTGTAGGAAGCGGACGGTTTTTAGTGCGCGTCATTATTTTATCTAAGTCTTTTTCAATCACCTGATTGATGCCCACCGATGCACCCGATAATAAAAACCCACCCAAAAAAAGCATGATCAATGTTTCCCAATCCACGCTGCCCTTCGTGGCCAAGCAATATCCAAACGCGCAAGAGAACGCCACCAAAAGTGATAGCCGCATTTTCAATAACTCCACAAAGGCTCTTGCTTTTATGCTAACCAAATGAATAGTAGTTGAGTGTTCTGCTTGTGGTGTCATACTTCTTGATTCTCTAACACAGTTTTTTGACTTGTGTTAAGTCGCAAAAACAATAAAAACTGAAACCCAAATGTAAGGGTGGCTGCCAGTAAATGAATTGGCTGAAGGAATGCCGGCACTGAAAAAAAAGCCATTCCCACCCCCGACAATACGGTGAGCAAAATTAACAGTACTACTTGAAGGGATAAAGGATTATAGCCAGTAGTTTTTCGGATTCTTAGAATAAAAATAGCATGGAACGCCAGCACAATCCATGAGAATGACCTATGAACAATAAAATCAGGCAGAATATGGGAAATCCAGTTTTCCCTGCCAACATTCAATGCAGCAACCCGATCAATGGCTGCTCTTACCTCAGTGCCCAATACCACTTGCGCCAACAGCAACACCATACAGACACCCAACAGGATTTTGATATATGAGGGTACACTGATTTTTTGATGACCGGCCGATTTGTGCATGAGCAAAATCAACATCGCTACAATAACAAGAGCCAGCAGCATGTGAATGGTAATTGTCCATGAAGTGAGATTGGTGGAAACAACAATAGATCCAAACCAACCCTGAATGATTACCGCAAGTAGTGTTGCTAACGAAAGCCAAAATAAAAAAGGACGCGACTTGAAAAATGGAATTGAGCGGACGAAGACTGCCAGGATTAAAAAGCCTATCACCACGCCCACCAGCCTGTTC
>JAYVAI010000472.1:0-2840 GCA_043751075.1 Cyclobacteriaceae bacterium
GTTGATTTTGATGTTGAGACAACAGGAAGTTTACGCTCTATGGTGTTTGGTGGTGAGGGGATTTTTCTGGCAACACTTCGTGGCAGCGGAAAAGTGTGGTTGCAATCTATGCCCATCCGAAAATTGGTGCAAGCACTTTCTCCCTATGGGGCCAACCGTGGCAAAGAAGGGAGTTCGCTGCTCGGCAATTTCTTAGAGTAATTAACACCTATAAGGTTTTAAAAACCCTATAGGTTTTTGGGACAAAAGGCCAAACTCTCTACCTTCGAATTTAAACTCATTGCCCCTGTGATAAAAATAGGATTGTTGCGCGAAGGGAAAAATCCGCCTGATAAGAGAGTGGCTTTCACACCTAAGCAGGTGGAAGAAATACAACAACGGTTCCAAAAAGTATCGGTGGTTGTGCAGGAGAGTACGCACCGGTGTTTCACAGATTCAGAATTCAGTGATTTAAAAATCGAAGTAGTTGCCGATGTGAGCGACTGCGATATCCTACTGGGGATCAAAGAAGTTCCTATCCCCAACCTGTTGGAAAACAAAACCTACTTGTTCTTCTCGCACACGATTAAAAAACAGCCCTACAACCGAAAACTTCTTTATACCATTCTCAAAAAAAATATCCGGCTAATTGATTACGAAGCACTAAAGGATACTCAGGGGAACCGGCTGGTTGCCTTCGGCAGGTTTGCCGGAATTGTGGGAGCCTACAACGGATTGTGGTCGTTTGGAAAGCGTTATCATTGGTTTGATGTGCGCAGGGCATTCGAGTGCTTTGATATCAACGACCTTAAACTTGAGCTGAGAAATGTGAAGCTCCCTCCTATCAAGATTATTCTTACCGGGGCGGGCAGGGTGGCCAAAGGAGCGATGGAAACATTGGACACGGTGGGGATAAGAAAAGTGAGCCCTTCGGATTTTCTTACCAAAGATTTCAACGAGCCAGTTTATGCGCAGCTAAGCAGTGCCGATTACCACACAAAAATTGATGGTGGAAATTTTAATCGCGATGAATTCCACAAGCATCCGGAAAAATACCTCTCTGCGTTTTCTCCATTTTCGAAAGCAGGCCACCTGTTGCTTGCGGGTGCTTATTGGAATCCCAAAGCACCGTTGCTTTTCACCAAAGAAGAAATAAAGTCGCCTGATTTTAAAATCAAAGTTATTGCCGACATTACCTGCGATATAAATGGGTCGGTGCCAAGCACGAAGCGGGCCAGCACCATCCCTGATCCGTTGTATGATTATGATCCTGTCACCGATGCCGTATTGCCGGCCTTTACCAATGAATCCCATATTACCACCATGGCGGTTGACAATCTTCCCTGCGAACTTCCACGAAGCGCCTCCGAAGAATTTGGTCGTGATTTAATAGATCGAATCCTAAAGCCGCTTTTGGTTTCTGACAAAGAGGGAGTGATCAAGCGGGGAACCGTTGCCGACAAAGGTTCCTTATCAAAAGAATTCAGTTACCTGGAAGACTATGTGAACACACCCGAACAATTTTAAACACATGCTTTTATATAACGTCACCTTCGGCATAGATAAAAGTATTGAGACCGAATGGGTAAGTTGGATGAAGGCTCAATACTTGTCCACCTTGATGGACACCGGTCTGTTCACCGAATACAAAATTTACAAAGTGCTCACACACGATGACGAAATCTCTGTATCGTACAGTGTGCAATGCTTCTCAGAGAGCATTGAAAATGTGCTGAAGTACCTGAATGAATTTGCGCCAAAATTAACTGAACTGCACCGGATAAAATTCAAAGACAGACACGTGGCATTCAACACGCTTCTGGATGAGGTTTAAGTTCTTTGCAAAAAAACTTTGATCTGGTCGGCTTCAAGATGACAGTTAACCCACTCTTTGTCAAACCGGGTATCGTATCGTTTATAAAACTCGATGGCCGGCTCGTTCCAATCCAATACCTGCCACATCATGCCTGTGCAGTTTTCATCCAACACCTTTTTCATTGTCGCCTCAAACAGCAATTTTCCAATTCCTTTTCCGCGATGGCTCTGTGTAACAACAATGTCTTCCAGATACAAGCGCTTGCCCTTCCAGGTTGAATAACGATAATAATACAAAGAGATGCCATGAATCTGTTCATCCTCTTCAGCGACAAAAAAACCAAAGACCGGGCTGGGGCCAAACCCATCTTCGTACATCAT
Organism: Cyclobacteriaceae bacterium; assembly: GCA_043751075.1. Taxonomy (GTDB): domain Bacteria; phylum Bacteroidota; class Bacteroidia; order Cytophagales; family Cyclobacteriaceae; genus ELB16-189. Next base: position 2,176 of record JAYVAI010000472.1, read on the forward strand.
TGCTATTGTGTTGGTTACTTCATGGAGTGCCTTTTCAAATTCCGCGAGTTCACGTATCAACTCTAATGTGCGGGGCAGGTCTTCCCTTTTACCATCTCGGATCAAAACCATAATTGCTTCTTAATAAAAAAGGCCTCAACCGAGGCCCTTAAGTTAAAAATTTTTGGATTTCAATATTCCCAAAGGTTGTGCTCTTTCTCCATCATTTTCATTTCTTCTTCCCAGCGGGCAAAAATAGACTCACCGTACGTTCTGCCATTCATTTCATAAATCTGTTGAATGGAACGGTCCTGTGGATTTTCCACTTTTTCAATTACCCCATGGAAAAGCCTCAATTTGAATGCATCGTTGAATGTTCTGTTCTCGGATGGGTTATAACGGTTTCTCCACATCACTAAGTCACGCTCCTTCATCTGCTTACTATGGGCGGTCTTTTCAACCAAATCATAGAAGTCACGATACTGAATAAATGCAATTGGGTTTATATCTGTTGAGCCAGGCTTTTGGGCAAGCAGACCTATCGATTGGATATCGTAGTACATGCGGGACCTCCTCTTATCAAAAATCACATCCTCAATTATTTTGATAGCCACAATATTGTCCTTGGTAAAAAAATCTGTTTGATTACCCGTCAATTCCCACCAAGAAGCATCGGATGGTAAATT
>JAYVAI010000473.1:0-7376 GCA_043751075.1 Cyclobacteriaceae bacterium
GTGCGCTGTCGTTGGCCATATAGCCGATGGAATAAACATGGACAAAGAAGGAAACGAAGGAGACCACAACTACCATGATCAAAGCATTATTATCAAGTAGCAAACTTGCGTGGATTATTTTTTGGTTTAAAGAAAACCACGGCACGGAATAGACGGGCACCTCGTTGTTTTGAAATTGAAAAAAAAGAATGGCTGAACCAATGCATGTTCCCAACAGAAGAATGCTTCCGGCCAACGGTGCCAGCCACGCATATTTTCTGTTGATGGCAAAGCAGAGGAGCGAAGATAGCAACGGGATGCAAAGCACTGCTAGTGCCAACCAAATTGAAGGGGATGAAGAAATTGCCTCTGTCAATTTTTTTCCTTTATGTCGCTGATCTGATCGGGCACCGAAGTATGGTAGTAATGATACGCTTTCAAGATGATGGCTATGCCAACTGCCGCTTCACACACCGCAACCAAAATCACGAACAAAGCAAAGAACTGACCTTCAAGCAAAATGTTTTGGCGGCTGAACACGACCAAGTTCAAGTTGGCGGCATTTAACATGAGCTCAATGCCCAGCAAAACCATAATGGCATTTTTCTTGGTGAACACAATGAGCATGCCTGCCGAAAAAAGAAATGCACTTAGGAAAAAAAGCAGGGTCGGTTCACGCATGGTCATTTTTTTTAAAAGACGATGCCATGAGGGAAGCTCCGATCAAACAAACCAACAGCAACAGGCCACCAATTTCGAAGGGTGCCGCATAGGTGCTCATCAGTTCCACTCCAATGGCGTTGATATGATTGCCTGGCATAGGAACACGATCGGGCTGAATGAACGAAGTTTTATCAAAGGCCACGATCAAGGTGATGAACATGGCCATGGAAATAACGAGGCCCGGCACTATGTGATGCGATTCGGTGCGTTGTGTTTTGCCTGCTATCCGGTTGGTGAGCATGATGCCAAAAAGGATAAGCACCAGCACACCGCCTGCGTAAATTATCAATTGTGTGATGGCGAGAAATTCAGCGCTGAGCAAAGCATAAATCCCGGCCACGGAAATAAGACAAACAATGAGCGATAGTGCTGCAAAAAGAACAGTGCGTGTAAACACCATCACCAGCACCGCCACCACTGCGGCAGCCACAAACACATATAAAGTAAGCATGGCTGGGTTCATGGCTGTAGGGGAAGCGGTTTGATTTTATTTTTTAGAAATTCGTCCCATTGGTTTTTTTTCGCTTCAATTTCGTGGGCAGTCATGTTGCCAAATTCGAAGTAATGGTTTTTTATATCGAAGGTGGAGAAATCAAATTCTTTGGTCATGGTGAGGCATTCGGTGGGGCACACGGTGGTGCACAACCCGCAGAAGCAGCACTTGCCCATGTCGATATCAAACTTGGCGGCATAAATCCGCTTGGGGGTTCCGTCCGATGTTTTGCCAAATTCTTCTGGCGATTTTATCGGTTCTATGGTAATGCAGTTTACGGGGCAAACCTTCACGCACTTGTCGCACACAATGCAGTCGTCAATTTCATTGTGCAATTTATAGCGGCCATTGTCGGGCACAACAATAGACTCAAACGGATATTGCACGGTGGCAATCCCTTCCTGGTTTTCAAAATAGTGGGGCGATTGCACCGACAGAGAAGACCGGCTTTTTCTCGCTTTTATGATGTGGGCGAAAGTTAGTGCAAGACCTTGGCCGAGGGTGCGCACAGCAATGCCGATAGATGACCAATAGGTAGTGACAGGTTGCTTCATACGTTGAACAAAAATAGAAGGAAAAGATCAGACCTGTTCAACTGGTTTCTGAATTGTGAAACAAAAAGTGCTGCCCTTGCCTTCCTCACTTTCAAACCAAATGATGCCTCCATTTTTTTCTACAAACTCTTTGCACAATATAAGGCCCAGGCCGGTGCCCTTTTCGTTGGCTGTGCCACGCGTGGTGTAGCCCTCCGTTTTTGCAAACAATAATTTTTGCGCCTCGCGGCTTATGCCCACGCCATAATCCTTCACGGCCACGGCCACAAATTTCGGATCATGGTCTTTGCACGAAACTTCAAGGGTGCCACCCGTTTCCGAAAATTTCATTCCATTAAAAATGAGGTTGCGCAAAACCAGGTTGATCATGTTGGGATCGGCCCAGCCAAAAGTATTTGATGGCACCAAATTTAAGCATTGGATTTTTTTTGCCGGCATAGCTTCCAGCAATTTCAGGTTTTCGTCCACCAGGTTGGCCAGATCAATTTTTACCTGCTGGATTTTCATGTTGTCCATTTGCAACAATGCCCAGTCCAGCAAGTTGTTGATAAGCCTGCTCACCTGGTTCAATCGTTTCCTAACTTCTACATTCAACTGATTGAACTCATCCACACTTAGGTTTTTCTTGTCGGCAAGATCCAATATGGCGGTTAGTGAATTGATGGGCGAGCGCAGATCGTGCGAAACAATGGAAAGGAATTTATCTTTTACTTCATTGAGTTGCTGGAGTTCCTGGCTTCGCTTCCGGATTTCATTTTGGTGCTCTACCAATAGTTTGTTGATCCGTATCCTCCGCAGCCGGCTTCGGTACATGGTCAATAACAAGATCACAAAAAGTACCATCACCACTATCAGCACATTGCGCAACAGGCTTTGTCTTTTCATAATGCTTTCCTGTTCGGACTTGGCCTTGCTCAGCGTGGCAATCTCCGTGTCTTTAACTTCCGCCTGGGTACGGAGTTGATCTTGAAATATTTTTTCCAGCATTTTGGTGCTGTACAGGCTATCCACCAATTGATCATAATTTTTATGATACTCTAAGCTTAGTGCAAATTCTCCTTTTTTTTCTGCCAGCAGTGCCAATAGCTTATAACAATCAATGATCATTATTTCAGCATTGATTTTTTCTGCTGTGAGCATACTGGACAGGATCAAGTCTTGCGCCTTATCAAATTTTTTTTGTTCAATATAAATCTCGCTCTTACCCAAGTTGGCTTTGGCTATGCCAAAATTGTTTTTGGCTTTTTTGTGCTGCACCAAAGCAGTGTCGTAGTAGGCAAATGCCTTCTCGTAATCCTGTTGTTTAAATTTTACTTGCGCCAATGCTTTTAATGTCTTGGGTTCAATGATAGTGAGGTTGCGCTCCCGCACGGCTTTTAGTGCGGCAATTAAATATTCTTCAGATTTTTCGTATTCGTTCCTTTTGAGATATAGTTCACCGGTTGCCTCCAACACAAAAACCAACCCATCCAGATCGCCAACCTTCTCGCTGATATCGCGGCTAAAATTGAGATGCTCAAGAGCCATTTCATATTGCGATAGTTCGGTTAGTACCAACCCAATATTAAAGATGGCAATGGCCATTTTCTTTTGGTCATCAATGGCTCGGGCCATCCTGTACGATTGCGTGAAATGATAATAGGCTTCGTCATACTTGCCCAGTTCGTAATAATCATTTCCCAGGAAGTTGAGCGTTTGAGCGATGGAGGCACTATCCAACTCATCCAGATTCATCTGGTGGTTTAGGTTATCATATTTCATGGCCGTTGAAAAATCGCCACTTATGGTGGCCAGAAATGCAAGCTGTCCATACACCATGTGCTTGGCCCAAGGCCAATTTTTCCCTTCGGCAATAGCATAAGCTTTATCGGCATACAGAATGGCGTTTACAAAATCCGTGTATTGTTTTTGTTCTGATAATTTGATGAAGGTTATCAGGCGGACAGAGTCAGAAAGTTTATTTTGAAGTGTGTTTTCGAGGCTATCCGTATTGTTTTGACAAAATGATTTTGTAAAGCAAAGAAAGCAAAGCAGGGTTAGGGTTATGGTATGTATTTTTTTTCTCACGATCACGAGAGCCATAATTTCCAAAGTGCGCAGATAATCACTAAAAGTAAAGAAGCCGGTGTTAAATATTTCCAACTTAGCGAAGTCAACTGGTCTATGCGTATGCGGGGGTATGTCCAGCGCACCCATATTTGCAAGAATACCATAATCAGCGTTTTGGAAACCAGCCAAAAAATTCCCCATGCGTGGAAACTGAAAGTGCCACTTGCCCCGGTAGTCCATTCTGCCAGTTTCAATGTTCCAACATTTGGCAATAGAGTGTTCCAGCTGCCCCAAAATAAAATTACTCCAACAAAACTTACCAGCAACATCATGGCATATTCCGCCAGCATGATCACGGCCCACCGAAATCCGGAATATTCGGTGTGGAAGCCGGCCACCAATTCCGATTCCGCTTCGGGCAAATCGAACGGTGCGCGGTTGCTTTCTGCCAACGAGGCGATGAAGAAAATGATCCACGCAAAAAATAACAAGGGCATGCGGAAAACATTCCAGGTAAGGAACCCACCTGTTAGCGTGATATCCATATTGAGTTTCTTTATGCCAAACAAATAATTTGTTTCAAGGAGGCCACTACCGCTCGTGTTGATCAAGGTGCCTTGCTGAAAAGAAATTTCCTGCAAGTCTAATGTTTGGCTCAGCACGCACACACACAATACAGAAAGCGTAAGGGGCACTTCGTACGAAATGATTTGTGCGGCCGACCGTATGGTGCCCAACATGCTGTATTTATTATTGGAAGCCCAGCCAGCAACCACCATGCCAATTACATCCAATGAGAGGATGGCGAAAATAAAATAAATTGCTGATGAGAATGCTGGTGCCGCCCAACCCGGTGTGAGGGGAAGCATGGAAAACCCAATGAAAATCGGAATAAAAATTAGCAGCGGTGCGAGCTGAAACAATCTTCGGTTGGCGTTTGTAGGAACAATGTCTTCCTTTTGAAGGAGTTTTAATAAATCGGCCACGGTTTGCAGCATGCCATAATAACCAACTTCCATTGGCCCCAGCCTGTCTTGCATAAAGGCAGAGATTTTCCTTTCGGCATACACAACCAGCACAGTATAGAAAAGTATGAAAGGGAGAAAGAAGAGAAGGGTTGTGGGCACAGGGTTGATTTATGTGGTAAGGTAAGACCACCTTGTGCAAATCACAAATCTAAAATTATCCAGAGCGTGGAGGAATGGCAAAAGTTTGATTTGAGATTTATGATTTGAGATTTAATATTCGCGATCTGGATACGAGTTTGTGGTTTTGGATTATTCCTACTTTGTCATGTTCTAAATTTATGACAAGATCAAAACGGATAATCAAAGTCCTGAACGAAAGTCACCGCTCTCTTTCTTGCCTTAGCGAATCGATGACATTTTCGTTGGGGTGTCATTCCGGGCGCGGGGAGAATTTTTTTAAAATTGGTTCACAAGTAAACGAGACCTTGCCTACCGGCTAGGCAGGCCCGGAATCCCGTTAAGGTTTGCGCCAATCTTTATCGGGATCGCGGGTCGAGTAGAATATTTTCAATAGTGATAAAGGTTGAGCACCCTCGCCCGCGATGACATTTTCATTAATTGGAAGTAAAATGACAAAGTAGGATTATTCACAGTTTTGGATCATTTGCACCAGTGATTTTGAATCGTGTTTAAATCACAAATCCTAAATCACAAATCTTAAATTATGATTCCCACAACCCATGCTTCTCCAACTTAACCTTCTCACCAAAGAAAAGCCGGGTGGAAGCTTCAAAGGACTCAGTATAATCAGAAACAAAAAAGTGGTTTTCACGAATCCCATCTTTGTTTCTCAATCCAGTTGTTTCCAAATGTTTTTCAAGTGCCAATGCCACCACATGGGCCGAGTCCAGCACGGTCACCTTATTATTATAGAATGCTGAAATTTCTTTTTTTATAAGCGGATAATGGGTGCAGGCCAGCACGAGGGCTTCAATATTTTTTAGCGAATCATCGGCCAAGTATTGCGCTATTATTTCGTGACTGATTTGGTTGTTGAAAAATCCTTCTTCGATCATGGGTGCCAGCAAGGGTGTGGCCAGTGATTGCAACACAATGCCGCGATCGGCCTCCTTTATTTTGCGTGCATAAATACCCGATTGCACCGTGCGTTTTGTGCCTATCAAACCAATGTGCTTATCAGAAAAATTTTGTGAAATATATTCTACCATTGGGTCGATCACGTTGATGATGTGCACGTGGTTGCGCACATATTCTTTCAGCAATTCGTAGGATGCAGAGCTGGCCGAGTTGCAGGCGATCACAATTACTTTGCAGCCCTTCTTCAATAAAATATCGGCAATCTTGATCGAGTATGCCTGTATGGCGGCTTCCGATTTATCCCCGTAAGGGAGATGGGCAGTGTCGCCAAAGTAAATTATGTTTTCGCTTGGCAATACTTGTTTGATGGCCTGCGCCACGGTGAGACCGCCAATGCCACTGTCGAAAATGCCAATGGGAAATGTGGAATGTAAGTTCATGCGCATCAAAAGTACGGGCTGTGAATGGGAATTTTGTAATATTGCCCAAACTTTAAAACGACAACATCATGGGCAATAACCTGCTTAAAGGAAAGAGAGGAATTATTTTCGGAGCGCTGGATGAAAATTCAATCGCCTGGAAAACTGCACTCAGGGTAAAGGAGGAAGGTGGAATGTTTACGCTCACCAACGCACCCATCGCCATGCGCCTTGGCACCATCAACCAATTGGCAAAAACCTGCGAAGCGGAAGTGATCCCTGCCGATGCCACATTGGAAGCGGACCTTACCAATCTTTTTTCAAAGTCTATGGAAGTGCTGGGAGGCAAACTTGATTTTGTGCTCCACTCCATTGGCATGAGCCCCAACATCCGCAAAGGCAAACAATATGGCGACATGAATTACGATTGGTATTTGAAAACCCTCGACATATCGGCACTATCATTTCATAAAGTGTTGCAGACTTCCGAAAAATTAGATGCCATGAACGAGTGGGGTTCGGTGGTGGCACTCAGCTACATTGCTGCGCAGCGCGCCTATCCCGACTACACCGATATGGCCCAGGCAAAAGCAATGTTGGAATCCATTGCCCGCAGCTATGGCCAACGCTATGGAGCAAAAAAGAAAGTGCGCGTGAACACGATTTCTCAATCGCCCACTAAAACTACCGCAGGCACCGGCATTGCAGGGTTCGATGTGTTCTTCGACTTCGCACAAATGATGTCGCCCCTCGGCAATGCCACCGCAGAAGATTGCGCCAATTATATTGCTGTCATGTTCTCGGACTACACACGGATGGTAACGATGCAAAACCTGATGCACGATGGCGGCTTTTCTTCTTCGGGCATTACGAATGAATTGATAGAGCGGTTGAAAAAATAATACCTGATTCTTGATACTGGATTCTTGAAACGTGACATCCGGTATCCAGCATCCAGCATCCAGTATGGTCTCCTTCCCCCATTGCAAAATAAACCTTGGCCTTCATGTGGTTTCCAAACGTGAAGATGGATATCATACTATCGAAACGTGTTTTTATCCGGTGCCGTGGACGGATGTTTTGGAAATCATTC
>JAYVAI010000474.1:0-2833 GCA_043751075.1 Cyclobacteriaceae bacterium
GGCCACTTTCTTTTGTATTGGCGATAATGTGCGCAAACATCCTCATGTGTTCAAAAAAATTATTGCCGATGGCCACACCATTGGCAACCACACCTTCAATCACATAAAAGGGTGGAATTGCTCTGTGCAGAAATACCTTGATAACATTAAGTTGTGCAACACACAGTTTGTTAAATCCAGCATCCAGCATCCAGCATATAGCATCCACTTGCCTGCCGAAACTGACTCAGTGCAGGCAGGGCTTCCAGCATCCAGTATCCAGAATCTCTTCCGCCCACCCTATGGCCGCATCAAACGCAAGCAGATAAAAGCACTGAACGATTACAAAATAATAATGTGGGATGTGCTCTCGCATGATTACTTAAAATCCTATTCAGAAGAAAAATGTTTGGCGGGCACTATCAGGGCAACACGGCCTGGTTCCATCGTGGTCTTTCACGACAGTGTAAAAGCAGAACACAATTTAGTGTACGCTCTTCCGCGCTACCTTGATTTCTTTTCCAATAAAGGATTTTCTTTTGAGGCCATTTAAAAAACCTCCAAAGTCTTTTCACGACACCTTCCAAAAGTTCAAAACTTTTGGAAAGTTTTCGTTCATTTGGAAAGTTTGCGACCTTGAAGGTTTTGGAAATCCAAATCAAAATTCCGGGCACGGAATCATCAACTTGTCTTTGGGAGGCTTGCGCGGATCGCGGGTGGACCAGGAATAAACCAAACTGAACTCGTGCGCACCACCACTGCCGGGGCCCAACTTGGAGATGGTATAATCGTAGCTGTAGCCAATGTTCAAAATATCTTTGGCCCCTTTTTTAGTAAACCCAATCAACAACACAACCGATTCATTGTTGGTGAAGCCATTTACTTTTTTATATGGAACGCCCCTGTACCACGTGCCAATAATGAGTGGCTCGAACGTGAAATAAAACCCCAGGTCCATTTGGTCAAACTCACCCTGATGGCGGTATTGCAAGGCCGGGGCTATGCTGCGCTCCTGTACCCGTTTATAAAATCCGTCACCCATCTCACCGGGCCTGAAATAAAATTTTAATCCGGTATGTACTGATAGTTTCATGGGCAACTTGCTCACTTCACCTATCAGCGATTGATTGGGCTGTGTTATGTGATGTGCCGCAAAACCTAACCAAGCACGCTTGCTGTAAAGAAGCCCTCCAAAAGAAAGATCCGGAAAAAATTTAGATTGCCCGGTGTTCAATCCTTCAGCCGAAATAGGATTTATAAAGTCGCCCGTTACCGGATCAAACTGATCGCCAAACGTGAGTTTATCAAAATTGATGGAGCGGTTATAGATGGCCACCTGCACACCCGGCCTAAATGAAAGCCCGTCAACAATTTTCAGATCGTACGAATACTGAAAGGCCAGGCTCATGGATTGCAACCCCAATATCCCTTCTTTGTCGCGGGTGAGCAACACGCCTATACCACTGTTCTTGTCTTCAATATAATTATCGTAAAAGGCAGAGATGGTGTTGAAGTTTGCATCAATGGCAGGCCACTGGTTTCGATAGTTCATGCCTATCCTTTTTTGACCGGTAGAACCTGCAAAGGCAGGATTAAGATACAGAGGTGCTGCATAGAATTGGGAATACTGCGGGTCTTGAGCAGTTACCGTACCGTGAACAAACTGGATACATAAACACAAAAAAAGAGCAATACGAAGCATTCAAAAGTATTTAGACAACACACAATCAAAGCAAATTAAATTCTTTAATGACATTAAAAAAAACATTTAGCGACAAATAGAATTGATTCGTCTGAACAGAAACGAAAAATCCGATCAAAATATATACTTTAGTGTGAACATGACGTTTTAATTTTTGAAATGAAAGCAATAGCCACTAAGCAGCCGATGATATGAGGGGGAAACAAATCACAAAAACAGTCTATTCAGTTGCATTATTTTGTTTGTGCTTTGGCCCGCTGGTCGTGCGAGGCCAAGACCTTAAGCAACACAATTGGTATTTTGGAAATTCCACCCAAGCCATACGCTTCAACCGTGGCACCAATGCAGCGCAAGCGATAAACAATCAGGCATTACCATTTAATAGAGGTGGGGCTGCCGTAGCCACCGATCCGGCCACAGGCAATCTCCTTTTTTATACAGATGGGGTTCAGGTATATGATGCCTGCCATCTCCTGATGCCAAACGGAAGTGCACTGAGCGGACGGCCCGATGCCAACCAACCGGTAGCAATATCACCCGTGCCTGGGCAACTCAACAAGTATTACATTTTCACCAACTCAGCAAATTTTACAACAGCAGGTTCCATCAGCAGAAGCATTGTTGATCTCACTCAGTTTGGCAACGCGGTTTTTCCTGCGCCCGCCACGGGTGTGGTAGAGGCTGCCAAGAATGTGGCCATGGCGGGATTATCAAACCGATCGGAAGGTATGATTGTGGTGCCGCACATAAACCGGATAGACTTCTGGCTGATCGCCCACGAAAATGGTTCACAGAATTATTCGGCTACGCTGATCAATGCTGCGGCCACTTTTGCTACCACTGTTACTTCGGGCATTGCATTGCCTACCACGGTTGCCAACTTTTCTTATTATGCAACAACAAAAAAAATTGCCGTATCACCACAAGACACCAACACGGATGCAATCATTTTGAATTTCAATGATGCCACGGGCTTGTTCTCGTTCGACAGGGCGATTTTTAATTCAGGAATTGCCACGGTTGGAGGCCAATCGGTTTACGACATTGAGTGGGATGCAAATGGCCAGTATTTATATATATCGCGGCATGGGGAAACAGGCGTTGCGGCCAATGTGTTTCAATATGATTATCAGAACCCGGCCATTACTCTTG
>JAYVAI010000475.1:0-7351 GCA_043751075.1 Cyclobacteriaceae bacterium
GAAAAACTTGTAAAAATAAATGCGTATGGACTCTAAGCAACTTAACCTGCTGCTGGAAAAATACTGGAACTGCGAAACGTCCTTAGAGGAAGAGCAACAACTGCGCGAATATTTTCGTGGCAACGTGCCCGAGAGCGTGAAGGAAACGGCAGACTTGTTCCGCTACTTTGAATCGCAGCAAAAGCAACTAGTGGGCGGTGCCGATTTTGATGAAGCCGTGAGAAAAAAAATCAGGCAACATCAACCGCAGGGAAAATCGAGAAGGATGATGTTCAACTATGCGCGCATCGCGGCAGGGTTGTTGGTAGTGGTTACGGCTTCGTACTTTGTAAGAACAGAAATACGAAAAGCATATCCGCAGGAAGTGGTGGATACCTACAGCGACCCGAAGCTGGCACTGGAAGAAACCAAGCGGGCACTGATGATGATATCGAAGGGGTTTAATAAAGCACAAAAGGAAGCGGGACGGATAAAAGTTTTTAACGAAGCCGAAGAGAAGTTGCATAAGCAAACAAAAACAGAAGAAGGGACTATTTAAAAGGAAACAAAAAAAATTAAAATTGATAGTTATGAAAAAGTTAATGATTGGCGCAGTAGTAATGGTATGGTCGATAGCAGCAAGCGCGCAAAACGATGCGATCGCCAAATTCTTCAGCAAATATCAGGGTGACGAAACGTTCAGCCAGGTTACCATCAGCGGTAAAATGTTCAGCATGATGGCCAACCTTACTGGCGACACCGAAGAGGAAAAGGCGATGATCAATTCCATCAGCAAAATAAAAGGATTGAAAATACTCTCGAAGAGCGAGACGCGCGATTCGCGTGAATTGTACAAAGAGGCCATCGCGATGATTCCCACTTCTTCTTTTGAAGAACTGATGGCCATTCGCGACAAAGACAAAGACATGAAATTCTTCACCAAAGAAGCGGGCGGAAAAATAAGTGAGCTGGTGATGGTGATGGGCGGCAACGAAGAGTTTATGGTGCTCACCCTTTTTGGCGAAATAGATTTGAAAGAAATTTCCAAGATCGGCAAGGCAGTGAACATTGATGGGTTGGAGAACTTAGAGAAGATAAAGGATAAGAAAAAGAAAAATTAATTTTACAAATTTTGAAAGGATGTGTGATTCACGCATCCTTTTTCTTTTTGATCCGTCTAAATACAAGTTGGGTTTCCATGACAATCAAAATTCTACCGATGAAATACCTGATCATTATCGTGCTATTGGCCAATAGTTTTTCTGTGCTTGCGCAAACAAAAACCACGCAGTTCTTAGATGAAAAATATGGAGGGCTATCTCTGTTTTTCTACCGAAATACATTGCGTATGTTAAATCAGAGTGATGACAAGGATTTTGATGAGTTGATAAAAGACATTGAGAAGATGCGCTTCCTGATGATTGATAAAACGGAATCTGTGTTCGGCAAAGTGGAATATAAGAAATTGATCTCCGATTATAAAGGTGAGGAGTATGAAGAGATTATGACCGGGCGGTATGAAGGCAAGGATTTTAATGTTTACATCAGGGAAAAGAATGGGGATATTAAAGGCACAGTTCTTTTGGCCAGCGATTCCACCAATTTATTGGTGTTGGATATTTTGGGAAAAATTGCCTTGGACAAAGCCCCGGAGTTATTTAAAGCAATTGATGAAAGCACCGATATAGGAAAGAAAATAAAGAACTTCACGGATAGGGATGAGGATAATGACAATACGGACAAGAAGAAAAAGACCAAGAAATCAGATAACTGATGTTACGCACTTCGTGATTTCTTTGTGCCGTAGTGACTTCGTGGCAAAGTGAGGGGCCCGAAAATTGAACCACGAAGGCACAAAGACCTGCCTGTCAGGCAGGCACAAAGTTTCACTAGGAAAAAACAATGAAATGTGATTTATGCGTAACATTAGTCAGATAAAATTATAGACGCTGGGAGACACATACGTTGATCTTTCAGGGTGATCGTAACTCATAATTCGCAACTCGTAATTTGTAAAATGGAAACAGTATTATCCATTCAAAAGCTGACAAAGAATTTCGGCAAGCTCTGTGCGGTTAACCACCTTGATCTGGAAGTGAAGCGTGGTCAGGTGTTTGGTATGCTGGGCCCGAATGGAAGTGGCAAGACCACTACGCTTGGCATGCTTATGGGCGTTGTAAATCCTACTTCGGGAAGCTACTACTGGTTTGGCGAACCGGCCACACATCACACCCGGAAAAAAATTGGTGCCGTGTTGGAGCATCCTATTTTTTATCCGTACCTCACGGGCCAAAAAAATTTAGAATTAAATGCGATGATCAAAGGTGCCGATCCGGCCAATATCCCGAAAGTATTGCACACGGTTGACCTCACCACACGCAAAGATGATAAGTACCGCACCTACTCGTTGGGCATGAAGCAACGGTTGGCCATTGCTTCGGCCTTGGTAAATGATCCCACTATTTTAATTTTGGATGAACCCACCAATGGCCTCGACCCGATGGGCATTGCTGAGATACGCGAGATCATAAAAAAAATTGCTGCCGATGGACGAACAATAATATTGGCAAGCCACCTGTTGGATGAAGTGCAGAAAGTGTGTTCCCATTTTGCTGTGCTCAAGCGGGGAACGCTCATGTATTCTGGGCCGGTGGATGAAGTGGGCAAAGGCGAAGAGATTGTGGAAGTGCAAGCCTATCATGACGACCTAAGTATTCTGCTTCAAGAGTTTGTGGGCAGTGCCAACCTGAAAAAAGAGAACGGGATGTTTCAGGTGATGATGAAAGACGGATTCCATAGTACAGACCTAAATAATTTTTTGTTTGAGAAGGGAATCGTGGTCTCGCATTTGAGCACTCAAAAGAAAAGTCTTGAAAAACAATTTTTGGAAATACTTGCCGACACAGCAAAATCATAAATCATAAATCCTAAATCATAAATAGTTCATGCTTCACCTCTTAAAAATTGACCTTAGAAAAATGACCAGCTACCGCACCTTTTGGGTGATATGCGGTATTTATTTTTTTACACTCATTGTAGGGGCTGCGAGTGGAATGGAACTTCTAAAGGCGATATCAAGATTCTTTGAAGGCTTTGGCCAGCAAATAAATATTACGCGCATTCCGCTTTATCATTTTCCTGATATATGGCAGAACTTAGCGTGGAGCGGTGGCTTGCTGAAAATGGGCCTCGCCATTATGGTAGTGGTTTCCATCACCAACGAATTCACGTATAGAACCATCCGCCAAAATATTATTGATGGAATGAGCCGTGAAGAATTTTTGCTTTCCAAGGTTTATACCAATTTTATGTTGAGTGCAATCAGTATGGTTTCGGTTTTTGTTATTGCCCTGGTAACGGGAGGGATTTATTCTCCAGAATTGGATTTTCCTTTTGGCCTGTCCGGTATCGGTTTCTATCCCGCTTATTTTTTGGAAGTATTTGCTTTCCTTTCCTTTGCTTTGATGCTGGGTATTTTTGTCAATCGTTCGGGCCTTACCATTGTCCTGCTTTTATTTTCTTATCTCATCGAGTTGATCATTAAAGAAAACTTAGATGATTACTGGCCGGGTATTATTCCATTTTTTCCTTTGGAATCAATTATGAATTTAGTGCCCATGCCATTTGCCCGATATGTTTTTATGGAGATTCAAGATAAGGTCAATTGGGGCTCGGTAGCTATTGCTGCGGTGTGGGCTGTGTGCTTTAACTATTTCGCCTACCTCAAGTTGAAGAGATCGGATATATAGAATTCAGTAGTTAGGAGATAGGAGAAGTCAGAATTCGGAAGTCAGAATGAATCTGTGACTTTGATTCTTGGTGCCCTGCCGAAGGCAGACAACAGTTCAACTATCACATTTAAAAAAAACTTTGTGAGGCTTCGTGTTTGTAGGAGGAGCAGGAGACAGTAATTCAGAAACCGAACTGAAATCTGTGCTCAAATCTTCAATGCTGACCTATAATCTTCACAAAGTGCTTACTGGTTTCGGTGTAGCCGCGATGTAGATAATAATCGTGTGTTTTAATCCTCCTCTTGTTGCTTGTTACTTCAATCTTGATACATCCGCGATCGTGAAAAAATCTTTCGGCTACTTCGAGAAGGGCAGAGCCAACTCCTGTGCCCCGCACTTTTTCATCTACACAAAATGAAGTGATACGCCCAACAGGACCGGGTAGGTGAAGTTGGTGGTAAACATGAAGCGCAATAAACCCAACAACGTGGTGATCTTTTTTTGCTGTGAAAAGTTTGTAGGAGGGCTTGGTGTAGTTTTCTATTTTTTGAAATGCTTCTTCTTCGGAGCAAGGGTAGCCTAATTGACCCAGCAAATTTGAAATGGTCAGTGCATCTTTCGGTTCTGCTTCGTGGATTGACATGAAATATATTTGTTGGTTCTACGTATTCGTTAAATCTTCAACAACAAATAACAATCTAAATAGAAACTAAGATCAATGATCGCAGCAGTGCGTATTGCTTGCCGCTTTTTCAAAACACTCTTTGCCTTCTTTGTAAGAAAACCAGGCGAGGCCAAGCGTGCCAAGGGCATCCGCGTAAGCGAACCCCGTAACTTCGTAAATGGCACTGGAAGCCAACAGCACGCCCGACATATAAATGCAAACCTTCGTGCAGTTTGCATCGGCCAGTATGGCATCGGAGTGAAGTTGTTTACCGGTTTTTATTTTTCCATAGATCAAGAAGAGCATAACTACAATGGAGATAAGAGAAATCACTACGCCCCAAGAAGTTGTTTGCGGTTTGTGGCCGGAGTAAAGCACAATCACGGATGAAATGAGCAACGCAGCCACGAGCAGGTAAAACGATGTGCCGGTAATTTTCAATGCGGTTTTTTCAAAGCCACTTCTGTTGCTGAGCGGGTTTTGACGAATGCGCAGCACCATATACACAATGCCGATGCCGGAAATCATTTCGATAAAACTGTCCACCCCAAAACCAAAAAGGGCAAGCGTTTCGTCTTCATAGCCAAACCAGGTGGCCACAATACCTTCCAATAAATTATATACAATGGTGAACACACCAAGAAGAAGTGCTACGTCATACAATTTTTTTTCTTGCGAGGGTGAAAGTGCGATTGAATCCATGCCCGAAAATTAGGTTAGCGTTTTCATTGCTCAAACATATTTCGCATGAATGTGATGTGGAGATGGTATTTCGCCACACTTGACAGAGCCCAACGACAAATTGACTTATAAACTCTCTGCGTTCAGACTATTTGGCTTTTTTATCGCAAAGGAATGATGATTGTTGATTGAACAGCAAGTTTGAAATTATATGAGAAGCAAAAGAATAGTGAGTGAAGAAATAATTCAACGTGTTGATGTTGCTAACACCATACAAGGGGGAGTATCAGAGCCGCAAGTGAAACTTTCACAGCATGCGGAATATCGGCAGATAAAATTGAAAGTTCCTGGGGTGTCGGAAAAGAACATGCACGTGAAAATAAGCAACAATCAATTGGTCGTTTATTTTGATCGTAAGATTGTGTCGCTTGGCTCACACATGTCTGTTCCATTCATTGTGTATAATAAGCAGATACCTTATTTTATTGATGAGAAAAATATCCATGCACAATACCATGATGGGGAATTGATTGTGCAGTTGCCTTTTAACGAGTTGACTAACGGGTATCAGCGGGATGTGCCTATTGGCAACTGACCTGCAATAGCCAAAGCGGTGCAAGCCAGAAACATAGAGGAGAAACTGACTCTTACTTCAAAAATCCCTGCCTGACAGCAGGCTGGAACATTCATTATGCCCATAAGTCCGAAGGACTTGAATTTGAATAGCCCCCAATGAAATTGGGGAAATAAAATAGCAGACAAGGCAACCCCTGCCTGCCGGACAGGCAGGGGTTTAATTTCTGACTTGACGCCCATTCAACCCTTTCAGGGTTGTGGGGTCATTAAATCCCATTACCTCCGGTTTCACCGAAGGCTATTCATATTTAAGCCCTTCGGGCTTATGAAAAGACATCGAATGATGATTGACAAATTGAGAATCAATGTCGTTTAGTTAAGCCGAGATGAGTAGCAACTGAACCACACCTGCCTTGCCGGCAGGCAGGATAGAACACATAGGTAGTGGTTTCTATGTGTGTTAAAATCTTTCCAACGTTAAAATCCTCAAAGCCCCTTCACGCTCATCCCACCGTCCACCAAAATATTTTGCCCGGTTATGTAGCTTGCTTTGTCCAAGGCGAGAAAGGTTGCTACGCTGGCAACTTCTTCGGGCTGGCCCACGCGCCCCAGGGGTGTGCGCGCAATTATTTTTTCCAATCGGTCGGGCTGCTCAAGCACGGCTTTGGTGAGTGGTGTTTCTATATACCAGGGCGAGATGGCGTTTACACGGATGCGGTCTGCGCTCCACTCGGCAGCCAGGTGTTTGGTGAATTGAATAATGGCTGCTTTTGTCATCCCGTAAGGTGGGCCCGTCATCACATCAAACATGCCGGCCACGGAGGCAATGTTGATGACGCTGGCCGCCTCCGACTTTTGAAGCAGCGGATAGCACAACCGGGTAAGTTCCATCATGCTGAACAAATTGGTTTCAAAAAGTTGGCGGTATTCTTCTTCGCTGTAGTCCACAAATTTTTTGCGCACGTTGGTGCCCACATTGTTTACCAATATATCCAGCCTGCCCCAGTTCTCCGAAATTTTCTTCAATAGTGATTTGCGCACCGTGGCATCGGTGAGGTCGCCTTCCAGCGTGAAAAGATTGGCGGAGTGTTTCAGTTTCCCCTGTATGTTTTTGGTGTTTCGCGCCACCACCAAAACCTCGGCCCCAAACTCCAAAAATTCGCGGGTAATGGCTAAGCCAATTCCTTTTGTGCCCCCGGTTACCAATGCTTTTTTTCCTTGCAGTGTCCACATAATGCTATTTATTCAAAAAGGTTACTGTGTACTACTTAGAGTCTGTCCATTTAGTCGCAAAATGCAAAATTCAATAGAACGCAGAAGACACAGATTGTTAATATTTTTGCAGATAAAAATCATTCCCGATAGCTATCGGGATAATCATAATTATCAGCGTAATCTGCGTTCTATTATTGACTTTATAGACAGACACTGTTTAGGTTAGGAGACATTGGGTGGAGATTACTATAGATGGTTCACTCATTCGCTTGGAAATTTAGAAGTATTGTCAATTGCATATTTGTTCCAATAACTAGCGGGATTAATTTGAACCATCCGCTTTGTTATTAATGCATTACCAACTACAACTTAACATGCCCCCAGTTTTCGCCCGATTTTATGCGGAAGATTTGCATGTCGCTAACGCCAAATTTTTTGGCTATGGTTTTAAGTGTTGACTTTCCATCGAGCAGCTTCTGTTTGATCTTTCTCACTTGATCTTTGC
>JAYVAI010000476.1:0-2825 GCA_043751075.1 Cyclobacteriaceae bacterium
TACTTTTTCCTTGCCGTATAGTCGTATAACATCAAAGACGTCATCTAAAGTCCCGTATTCAAAAACGCGAACTATTACCCAATCGTCTGAATGAATCAATGCATGTTCAATTTCATTATCATTGATATCCCAAAATAATTCCCTTCTAAATTTCAGATTATTTGATTTGGGGTTAATTTCCATTTTCATATTTCTTTTCATCTGTTGCATTATTTGACTCGATCGCCTTTCGGCAGATACACAAAGATTGCTATTTCACCTGTAATAATTTTTGTAAAGTCTTTGAACCTGTGGCTAAATAAAAAGAATGGTCAATTCTCATTTGATGATACGCATAAATCTAATTTCAATATATTTTCTTTGTGCCTGCACACCGTAGTGCTATGGCACACAGGTGTGAAACTTCGTGCCTTGGTGCCTTTGTGTTTCAATTTTAGCACACGTCACTTGCCACCAAGTCACTAAGAAATCACGAAGTGCGTAACATCAGTATCATGTATAATTCAATTTAGTCAATTTCTGCTTCCGTAAAAATTAAACGATTCTTCTTTCCCAAGTGTAAGCTCAACTTTCCATTGAATAATCCGTTAAGCCAAAAATACCAAGCTAACCTTTACGATTATGGATTTCAAATTCTGGAAGAGAAGCAAACAAGCAAAGAAAAAATCCTTTGTACGCGAATGGTCGGACTCCATTATTTTTGCGGTGATTGCCGCCACCCTCATCCGGTGGACAACCGTGGAAGCTTTTGTGGTGCCCACTCCCTCTATGGAAAACACCGTGTTGGTTGGCGATTATCTTTTTGTGAGCAAGTTCCATTACGGCACGCGCATCACGCGAACACCTTTGCAAATCCCACTTACCCATCAAAAAATTTGGGGAACGGAAATCCCATCTTACCTGCCGTGGATACAATTGCCATACTATCGCTTGCCCGGTTTTGGTGATGTAGAGCGCGAGGATTTGGTGGTGTTCAATATTCCACCCAAAAGTTTGAGCGATGGAATCGATTACCCAGTTGATCTGAAAACTTATTACGTAAAGCGTTGTGCAGGAATACCCGGAGATAGATTGGAAATAAAGGAAGGACAACTTATCGTGAATGGTCAGTTGGTTTCCAATCCGGAGAACATGAAGTTCAGTTATTTTGTAGAGGCACCCGATGAAATCAATAAGCGAAATCTTGTCAAGCTGGGATTGAGTTCCGATGATTGTTATTTTTTAGGTCGCTCGAAGGATGGTGCTGCCGTGTATAGAATGTTTCTCACACCAGAACAACGCCTGGAGATCAAGTCTGTTCCGTATATTAATTCCGTGCAAGAGGATTATACCAGGCGCGAAGTTCCAGACAATGGTATATTTCCTACATCAAAATCCAATGAATGGACAGGCCACAACTATGGTGTGATCACAATCCCAAAAAAAGGAATGGAGATTGTTGTCAATGATTCAACGCTTTCCTTCTATGGCGAAATCATCACCAAGTACGAAGGCAATAATGGCTCCGTGGTTGAAAACGGAACGCTTACATTAAATGGCAAGGGGATGGAGACATACACCTTCAAACAAGATTATTATTTTATGATGGGCGACAACCGCCACAACTCCCTCGACTCGCGCTATTGGGGATTTGTGCCGGAAGATCATATTGTAGGTAAGCCTTTGTTCATTTGGATGTCGCTGGATAGCGAAGCCAACCTCTTGCATAAAGTTAGGTGGAACAGGATTTTTAATTTGGTGGAGTAAGTTGAGTCGTCAAGGCCCCTGAAGATTCCTCCAGTCAATATATTTCGAGTGAAGGCAATGCCCGCACGGACGGAAGCCAAGTTCAACGGCTTCCGTTTCGTTTTTAAAAAAGACACGGTTTTCTTTTTTCATCCGCTTGCCCGATGAGCAGGTAAGCAAGCCGTAGATTTTCAACTTTTGATTTCCAGCATGGGCAATCGTTCCGTTTTTTAATAGTTTGGATAATGCCTGGCTTGAGAGTTGATTATGCAATGTCATTCTCAAATCAATTAATTTTGACCTTATTCAAAGAATCAGTCATCAATAAACTCCTATTATTTTCTCAACGGTGCCAATATCCTGTATTCCGTATCCACATCGCCTTTGCTGATGTTGGCTAATTTTCCTTTGAGCAAACGTTTTTTTAGTGGGGTCAGGTAGTCGATGAAAAGTTTGCCTTCGATGTGATCGTATTCATGCTGAATGATGCGCGCCTTCATGCCGTTGAATTCTTCTTCGCGGGGCTGCCAGTTTTCGTCAAAATAGTTTACTCTTATTTTTTCCTTACGGGAAATTTCCTCGCGAATGGTGGGGATGCTCAAGCAACCTTCTTCAAACCACCACGGAGTGCCCGTCTCTTTCAAAATCACGGGATTGATAAACACCTGTTTAAAATCTTTCAGGGTTGGTTCATCGTCCAAGGTAGTGCCATCCACTACAAACAGGCGCACACTTTGGCCAATCTGTGGGGCGGCCAAGCCGATGCCGTGGGCAGCATACATGGTTTCATACATGTCAAGCAAAAGTTGTTTCAGGTCGGTGCCGGTTTTTATGTCAGTGGCCCGCTTTCGCAACACCGGGTCGCCATACATTACGATAGGATGAATCATGAGTTTTTGCGTTGTATCAAAATGCAAATTTATCAATATATGTGCATTTTTTTTCCGATTGTTACTTGGCTGAGTAGCTAATGGGTACGACAGTTTTGAAATCCATACGTTGGGCTTAAGCCCCTTGTCTATGCACATATCTTTTTATAACAAAGAGGCGTAGCCTCGGTCAATTTTGTAACAACGGACTTCAGTCCGTTGTTTTTAGGG
>JAYVAI010000477.1:0-2815 GCA_043751075.1 Cyclobacteriaceae bacterium
CGACCGATGAAGGCCGGAAGAAAAATCAATGGCACCAACTTAGCGCATATAGCAACGGCAATACTCGTGGCAGAGGCCGGCAAATTACTGCGGACAAGAAAAAAAATGGCGAGCAAAAGAAAAAAAATCACGAAGGCTTCAAAATGTAAATTGCCCGTGAGTTCAATAATGATCAATGGATTGAGCGCGTAGAGCAGCACATTTTTTTCGGGCAGGTTAATTTTTTTGAGAAGGTCCTTTATAAGAAGGATTGATCCGATCTCGGCAAGGAGAATAAAAATCCTCATCACAATCACACTTCCCAAAATTGAATGAGGGGAAATTTTTACGGCCATCCAAAAAATATATTGGGCCACGGGCGGATAAACAGTAAAATAATCTTTGCTATTAAGCTGATCGTAAAGTTCCTGATCAACACCGGGGATATTCAGTTTTAAATATTCCGCAGGCAGAGCGGCAAAGGGGTGATGGCCTGATGCCAGCAAACGCCCGTCCCAAATGAAGCGGTAAAAATCATCGGAAAGTTGCGGCAGAGCAAAAAGCAAACCCAAACGAAAACACACCGCAACCACAATCCAAAAAGAAATTGTTTGATCCGGACTTTTGTTTACTACCCACAGGTAAATCAGAAACAAAATTCCGTATGAAGAAAATAATGGAAGTGTGTTGTGCCGGGGAATTTCGTAGGCAAGAAAATACAAGCAAACTAAAGAAGTGGCTACAAGCAAATAGTCAACAGGCTTTTGTCTAAGAAAAACTTTCAAAATAAATTGTACACTTCCCATGTTGGCTTGGTTCGGCAAGGGATAGAAGCGGAAAGCACGAAGCGCGTGGGCTTTGTGGGTGGACGGACTTGGAGCGGATAGCCCGGTGGCCCCGAAGTTTCGGGGCCATGCCGCAAAATTGTACAACTTATTTTGAAAGTTTCCCTAAGCATGGAACAAGGGTTTTACAGAATAATAAAATACACTGCCAAACCCCAACACGAGCATGGTATGGAAAAAGATGAGGCCTCCATCGCGCAGCCATATCCCCAACCAAATGCCAAACACAAAATACAGACATAGCAAACCTTCCAGCAATGTTTTGAAAGTAAAATGATTTCTTAAATAACTGTTGCCTAACCAGGATTGATTTTTTTTCAAGTTAAATTTTGGCGTGCGGATAAAAGGTGTTTTCCTTCCCACCAGTCCCTCGAACACAGCGATTCCATTGTGCAACGATAAGCCCATCGAAACAATCAAAAAGCGTGGATATAGTGAAAGGAATTTCTTTGCCGGACTAATAGCATAAAAACGTTTAGTGGCTATCCAATAAAAAAAAGTGATGGACATAAAGCCAACCAGGAACACAATGCCCAGGTTAAACAACAGGTTCAATTGCGGATTGCCATGTTTGATGTACAACATGGGTATGCTGAGCAAGGCTGCAATCAACAGCGATATGAAAACCGAACTGTTGAACAAGTGGAAGAAGGCGTGGACTTTATTCATGATTGGCAATTTTGCCCACAGCACTTTACCGAAATTTTTTCTGGCATTTTCTGCTGCGCCTTTGTTCCATCGGTATTGCTGCGATTTAATGGCGGGCATGATCATCGGCAACTCGCCCGGTGTTTCAATTTCTTCGAGGTATTTAAACCTCCAGCCTTTTAGTTGTGCACGATAGCTCAAGTCAAGGTCTTCGGTAAGCGTGTCGGCACTCCAGCCACCTGCATCGGCAATGCAAGACTTTCGCCACACACCGCATGTGCCATTGAAGTTTATAAAACTTCCTGCGGCACTGCGCGCGGTTTGCTCAATGGAAAAGTGGGCATCGAGACCAAAAGCCTGAAGCTGTGTAAGCAATGAATAATCTTTATTGATGTGCCCCCACCTGGTTTGCACCACACCAACTTCAGGATGACTGAAGTGTGGAATGGTCTTGATCAAAAAATCCGGCTCTGGAATAAAGTCCGCATCAAAGATGGCAATGAATTCACCCTTCACGGATTGCAACCCATCGGCCAATGCGCCCGCTTTAAAACCGATACGGTTGATGCGATGAAGAAGTTTTATGTCCAATTGCAACGGCCTGAGTTCATCAATTTTTTTTTCGATGATCTCTGTGGTTTCATCGGTGGAATCATCGAGCAACTGGATTTCAAGTTTGTCTTTTGGGTAATTGAATTTAGTTACGGCATCAATCAACCGGTCCACCACGTATTTTTCATTATAGATAGGAAGTTGCACCGTTACGTGGGGATAATCAATCATCGCCTTCACATCTTCAACTTGATTTTTTTTATTGCGAACATATATCCACGCAAGTTGCAACTGCCCCAAGCTGAACAGAAAAATGTAGAGAAGGGAAAGTAAATATATAATTGTGACTATTAATTCCATTGGCCCTGGGCAGTTTGCCTGTTGCGGGTTTAGCGATACTTAAAAATAGTGTACAAAATCTTATACCCGGCCATCACAGTTCCCTTTACTGTGCCACTGATTTTAGAAAACCCAATCCGCTTTCGATATCGCACCGGTACTTCCGCACAGCGCAAACCATTCTTTGCCGCTTTCAGTTGCATCTCCACCGTCCAGCCGTAGGTTTTGTCTTGCATATCCAATTCCAAAAGTTTTTCAAATTTGATTGCGCGGAAGGGACCGAGGTCTGTAAATTTCACACCGTACAATAATTTCAAAAGTAGTGTGGCCAACCAGTTGCCAAAAATTTGCTGGGGAGTCATTGACCCCCTTTCTTTATTGCCCAATGCGCGCGAGCCAATCACAAGATCAACATCGTTCTCCACAATTGGTTTGATCAGGTCAGCCATATC
>JAYVAI010000478.1:0-7306 GCA_043751075.1 Cyclobacteriaceae bacterium
CATTCACTCCGCTCCAAATAGTGTTGCCGCTCATCTTGGGTTGGTTCGTGCTTACAGCCAAAATGCCTTCTGTATTTTTAGCGCATAACTTCACCACCCTTAGTTCCTGTGCTTTGGTGAGATTGTATCCAGTATCCTTCATGCCAAGCGGTTTAAATATCCGTTCGGTAAGAAAATCATTGGTTGTCATGCCGGAAAATTGTTCGATCAATGCCGAGAGCACATCGGGAGCTGCACTGTAATACCACTGGTTGCCAGGCTGGCCTACCAACGGCAGTTTGGTGATTGCGTCCACACGGCTCTTTATATCCGGCCACGATTTCATAAAATATTCATTCATAAAATCTTTGTCCAATTGAGTGGAGCCCAGGCCGTGCGTTAATCCCGATGTGTGGCTCAATAAATGGGCGATCGTGATTTCTTTTTCGAGCGGAACGGTTTCCCCTTTCATTCCATCATTCACATTTTTGGCCACACGCAAATCTTTGAAAGCCGGAATATATTTTGAAACTGGATACGTGAGCATAAAATGCCCCTCTTCAAACAGCATCATAAAAGCAACGGTGATTATCGGCTTGGTCATGGACTGGATATAAAACAGATCGTCCGTTTTCAGGGGAGATTTTTCAGCTAAATTTCTATAGCCAAAGGAATTTTTGTGAACAACGGCACCCTTGCGCACAATGAGTGTCACCGCCCCTGGAATATTGCCCTGTTCAATTTCCTTTTTTATGAAAGTTTCATATCGCTTCAGCCTGTCAGCAGAAATACCGGAAACAATTTTATCTTGGAGCTGTTGTGGTTGAGCACAAAGTTGAAATGCAGAAATAAGTAGTAAAAAAATCAGGAGTGAAGATTTCGAAAGATTAATCATGGTTATTTAATTTTAAATGGAAAGAAGTGAACACTCAATATTTTTAAACCCGTGCGTGCCTACTGCTTCACTGCTTACCGCTTACCGATTTACCGATTACCGTTTACCGATTACCGTTTACCGTTTACCGATTTAAATCACAATTTCACCGGCTCTTCCCTTTCGTTTTCGTAACCGAGCAACTTCATCATGCTTTTGCTGGTTTGCTCTTCGGCAAAAAGTTCGGTGGTGACTTCGCCATCTTCATTGCGGTTGATGAGCACGTGCTTAGGGGCCGGTATCAGGCAGTGTTGTATGCCGCCATATCCACCCAGCGATTCCTGGTAAGCACCGGTGTGGAAGAATCCTATGTACAACGGTTCCTCGTCTGTGATCATAGGCAAAAAAACTTCCCCCGTGTGCGCTTCGGAATTATAGTAATCATGACTATCGCAGGTAAGGCCACCAATATTTACTTTGTGATAAGGATCATCCCACTTGTTCACCGACAGCAGAATGTATTTTTGGTTTAGGCCCCACACATCGGGCAAGTGCGTGATGAAGGAGCCATCGATCATGTACCAAAGCTCTTTATCGTTTTGCAATTTCTGGTCCACCATCGAATACAGCACAGCACCACTTTCGCCTACGGTAAAGCTGCCGAACTCGGTGAAGATGTTGGGCACGGCCACATTGTTCTTCTCACAAATCCATTTTATGTTTTCCACAATCTGCTCGATCATGTATTTGTAATCGAACTGGAACGTGAGCGAAGTTTTGATCGGGAAGCCTCCACCAATGTCGATGGAATCCAATGTATCGCAGATTTTTCTCATCTCGCAATACTTAAAAATAAAGCGGCTAAGTTCGCTCCAGTAATAAGCCGTGTCCTTGATGCCCGTGTTGATAAAAAAGTGCAACATCTTGAGCGATGCTTTGCCACTGGGCTGTATTTTTTCTTTGAACAAGGGCACAATGTCGCTGTAGCGGATGCCGAGGCGCGAGGTGTAAAATTCAAACTTCGGTTCTTCATCCGCGGCCACGCGAATGCCTACCTGATAGGGGCGGTTTACATTTTTTTCGTAGGTGTCAATCTCGCTCAGGTTATCGAGTATGGGCACACAGTTGAACCCATCGTTGAGCAGGTCGGTAATGTATTCTTTGTACATCGGCATTTTAAAACCGTTGCACAGAATGTAGGTCTCTTTCGAAATTTTTCCACGCTCGTACAGGGTGCGCACGATGGGAATATCAAAAGCCGAAGAGGTTTCGATATGGATGTCGTTCTTCAAGGCTTCCTCCAGCACAAAATCGTAGTGCGAAGATTTGGTGCAATAGCAATAGGTGTATTTGCCGTTGTACTTAAAACGCTCCATGGCGTTGTTAAAAGTGGCTTGTGCAAACCGTATGTTTTCGCTTACACGTGGCAGGTACGTGATCTTGAGGGGTGTGCCGTATTGTTTGATCACATCCATGAGAGGAACATCGTTGAACAACAGTTCATGGTCCCTTACCTTAAATTCCTTTTGGGGAAATTCAAAGGTTTGTTCAATCAGCTCGCGGTAGCTCTTCATTTTCGTTGATAGTTGTTCGTTAGCGGTTGTTGGCTTCTGATCTACTAATTAACAACGATCAACGATCAACCAACAACCTAAAATTTGAGGTGCAATATTGTGATAATTTTGCCATCTTTGCAATACACTAAACAGTAATGGCGAATCGCTTTTCATTTTTGCTTTTTGTTCCCGCTCCCACGGGGCTTCATTCGTTGCCCGACTTCTGAAGGCATCAATCCGGTCATTAGGCCAACCTGCGATTGTCCCATTATTCTTATTAGACTTTAATTCCTGTGAAAGAGATCAAGATCATAGAAGTGAAATCCGAAATCGGTGCCGGCACACGGGGCGCAAGCTTGGGCGTGGAAGCCATGAAAATTGCCAGCCTCGACCTGAAGTCGGATTTGTTTAGAAAATACGATTCCATTGAAGTTGAAAATGTAAACGAACTTCTTTTTGACGGTGCCGAGCATGCGCATGCAAAGTTTATTGATGGCGTGCTCATCATGGAAGAGCGCGTGTGCTTAGAAGTGTATGAGCAGATTTTTGACGACTTCTTTCCGCTGATCATGGCGGGCGATCACTCAACTGCGTATGGCACCATGGCCGGCATAAAAAAAGCTTTTCCGAAAAAACGCCTTGGCGTGATCTGGATCGATGCCCATGCCGATATCCATACCCCATTCACCACCCCATCGGGCAACATGCATGGCATGCCGCTGGCCATGGCTTTTGGGTTCGACAATTATGAATGCAAAGTGAATGACCCGAGGGGTGAGACTCTCGACTATTGGGAGCAGCTAAAAGATGTGGGCATGCCAGGCCCCAAAATTTTTACCGAAGACCTGGTTTATATTGCCGTGCGCGATCTGGAGAAACCCGAAAATTATCTGCTCAACAAATACAACATCAACTTTATTGAAGTGGAAGAAATAAAAAAGCTGGGGGCTGCTGCCATGGCCGCCAGGGCGTTGCAAATGCTTGACCATTGCGACTTGATCTATGTGTCGTTTGATGTGGACAGCATTGATAGCCGCTTCTCCACGGGCACCGGCACACCTGTGCCCAATGGGCTTACTGTTGAGGAAGCAAAAGTTTTAAATGCCGAACTCTGTAAAGACCCTAAAGTTTGCGCCTGGGAAATTTCTGAGATAAATCCTACGCTCGACACTGAAAACCGG
This sequence comes from Cyclobacteriaceae bacterium, assembly GCA_043751075.1. Classification (GTDB taxonomy): domain Bacteria; phylum Bacteroidota; class Bacteroidia; order Cytophagales; family Cyclobacteriaceae; genus ELB16-189. The sequence continues at coordinate 3,591 of JAYVAI010000478.1, forward strand.
ATGGCCGAAAGTGCTTTTGAAATTTTGGAGGCATCGGCAAAATCAATTGTAGGCCGGCCCGTGATGGCCGAGTAAGAGAAGTAAATGCAGATGACAAAAGTGAATTTATACTTCCAAAGCAGCGAACATTATGTTGAAGGAATTTTTTAAAAAATTTCTGTTTAGGATCAAGAGGCTGTTGCTTTATCTAGTTTTTGCAGTGGTGTTACCTATTGGTATGAACTTCATGTTGATAAAATACGGCCCTGTGTGGATGGCCGGTAATAAAAATATAATTCTCACGTGCTTGATTTTTGCCGGGTTTCTGGGCGTTCATTTTTTATATGACCGGAGAGTTTCAGCAAAAAAGGAAAACAATCAACGTGTAGGCTGACCCCAATGGATGTTTCTAAAATTCTGAAAGGATCAGTATTACTGCCTACTGCTTCCTTGCCTACGGCCTACTTTTTACCTCTGCCAACTTGGTCAGCGCCTTCACAGTGCTCATTAAATTGCTTCGTATAACCGGATCGGTAAACATGCGCGGTATGCTGCTGGGCATGGATAGAATCCGATAGGTAACCTTTACTTGTTGAAGCGAAACTTGCTCAATGCGCCAGCTGCCTGACAGCTCCATGCGGGTCACTCCTCGCCTTACAGGAGAAAGCACCGGGTCAATTACGGACTGAAATTTTATGAAGAGCAGTTTGCCATTTATTTTCTCCGCAATCTCATAGCGCAAAAAATGATCCTGGTCGCTCACAGGCCACGGAATATCATGATAGGAATACTCAAGCCAGATAACACTGTCAATGAGCGGATATACCTTGAAATCGCTTACGTGCTTTTGCCAGATTTTGATTTTGGATTCGTCCCTCAGCAACGAGAGCATTGTGGAAATGGAGGCGTTGACAACAAATTCACTCTTCACCTCGCGGGCCTTTATGGCCGGCACCTTACCGGGAAAAGTAATCCAGCGCTCATGTACGAAAATCGGAGGATCCTCCCGCACCAGATCAAACTTTACGTCTTCATGATTTTGAGAAAAAACAGGAAACATAGTAAGGATAAAGAGTGCCAGAAAAATGGCAAGGCGATCCACAAACTGATTAAAAATCACAATCACTAATTTTATGAATTAAAGAAATCCAAAGATAGTTAGAAAACCTCCAAGGTCTCTTGCTTGCGCAAAAAGACCTTGGAGGTTTTTTTGAAAACAATCAAGCATTTGCCCTTACCCAATTATCAGTATCTTGCGCTCCCAATTTACCAAAACCCTATTCACTATGATCAATCTTGTACTCTTTGGTCCGCCCGGAGCAGGCAAAGGCACACAGAGCGAAAAGCTAATTCAAAAGTATGGCTTCGTTCATATTTCAACCGGTGACATCTTCAGGTGGCATACAAAAAATGACACCGCCTTGGGCAAACGTGTAAAAGAAATCATGAACAGCGGTGCGCTGGTGCCCGATGAAATCACCATCGCCATGCTTAAAGAGGAACTTGATAAAAACCCGAATGCAAAGGGTTTCTTGTTTGATGGGTTTCCGCGCACCGTGCCGCAGGCAGAAGCACTCGATACATTCATGAAGGAAAATGAAACGGCCATCCATCATGTAATAGCGTTGGATGTATCGGAAGAAGAATTGCGTGCCCGCATTGCCAAACGCAGAACTACCGAAAACCGTGTGGATGACGAAGAAGAAAAACTGAACAAACGTGTTACAGAATATTTCAGCAAAACCATCCACGTGCTTCCGTATTACAAAAATCTGGGAAGGCTAAACACCGTGCACGGGATTGGTGCCATTGATGAGATATTTAAAAATGTATGTGCCGTGCTGAACAAGTAGATTTTAAAGCCACTACAATCTTGAATTTCAAATCATAAATCATAAATCGTAAATTATAAATCATAAATTCAATGTCGCTGAGTTAAGATATGATTTGAACCACCCGACTGGCAGGCGGGTGTTGTTCAGTTGCTACTCAGCTCGGCTTAACCTAGAAACGACATTGAATCATAAATCATAAATCATAAATCATAAATCATAAATCATAGTGTCTCCCAACTTCATCGATTACGTAAAATTCAACTCGCGCTCGGGCAACGGGGGCGCAGGCTGCCGTCATTTTCACCGTGCCAAATTTATAGAGAAAGGTGGACCCGATGGAGGCGATGGAGGCAGGGGCGGCCACGTAATACTCAAAGGCAACTCACAACTGTGGACGCTGCTTCACTTAAAATATAGAAAGCATGTGTTTGCCGAACATGGCAAAGCAGGCGAATCGCAAAATTGCACAGGTGCCTTTGGCAAGGATATAATTTTGGAAGTGCCGCTGGGCACCGTGGCCCGCAAAGAGGAAACCAAAGAAGTGATTTGCGAGATCAACGAAGAAGGACAGGAAATTATACTTAGCCCTGGAGGCAGGGGTGGCAAGGGAAATTCTTTTTTTGCCACTTCCACCAATCAGGCGCCACAACATGCGCAGCCTGGCGAGCCCGGACGGGACGAATGGATAATCCTTGAATTGAAATTGCTGGCCGATGTGGGCCTTGTTGGTTTTCCCAATGCAGGGAAGTCAACACTGTTGTCGGTGGTGTCGGCTGCCAAGCCCAAGATTGCCGACTATTCATTTACCACGCTTACGCCCAACCTCGGTGTGGTTGCATATCGCAATGACCAATCTTTTGTGATGGCCGACATACCTGGAATTATTGAAGGAGCTGCTGAAGGCAAGGGCTTGGGGGTACGCTTCCTCAAGCACATCGAACGAAATTCATTGTTGCTGTTCATGGTTCCTGCCGATTCGAAAGACATAAAAAAAGAGTATGAGATACTGCTAAATGAACTGAACAAATACAACCCCGAACTGCTCGACAAGAAAAGGCTCCTCGCTATTTCAAAATGCGATATGCTGGATGAAGAATTGCTGGCCGAAATGAAAAAAGAAGTGCCTGCCGAAATCCCCTCTGCATTTATTTCATCGCTAACTAACCAGGGCATAACAGAACTAAAAGATTTGATTTGGCAGACCCTGCATTCCTAACGCCATTCTGACACTAAATCGGTTATTGGCAAAATTCTTGTCACTTTTGCATCCGCTAAGCGAAAACTATGGAAAACTCAGTTCAACCCGAACAGGAATTGGAAAAACACGATGATTTGGTAGAGGAAACCCCTCTCATGCAAACCAATGAACCCGTACTTGAAGAGAAAAAAGAAGACCCAACCGATCCTACTATAAAACTTAAGGACGAATTGGCAGAAGCAAAGGATAAACACCTGAGGCTATATGCCGAATTTGAAAACTTTAGAAGAAGGTCTTCCAAAGAAAAACTTGAAATGATCCAATCGGCCAATGAGCAATTGCTAACAGCACTACTTCCCGTGGCCGATGATTTTGAGAGAGCTGAAAAATCTTTCAAAGCCCTGGACGAAAAGGAAGTGGAAGGTTTTTTCCTCATCCAAAATAAATTTAAAAAGACGCTGGAACAATTTGGGGTGAAACCGATGGAATCACTACTAAAGACATCATTTAATCCTGATCTTCACGAGGCCATCACACAGATACCCGCCCCCGAAGAAAAATTGAAAGGAACGGTTATGGATGTGGTCGAGAAAGGTTATTTACTAAACGATAAAGTAATCCGCTTTGCCAAAGTGGTAGTGGGAAATTAATTAAAATTTTAGATTTAGAAACAAGATTTAGAAACAACTCGTCCACCGTAGCTT
>JAYVAI010000479.1:0-7303 GCA_043751075.1 Cyclobacteriaceae bacterium
GATGACAGCAAAACCTTTGAATATTCTTTAAGTATTTCTTCTTGAGGGAAATTGTCAAAATAACTTCGACAAAATATCAATCGAAAATTGCGAACCTTAGTAGAAAACGGTAAGCCATAGAACCAGAACCTTATTACCTTATTTTGGATTTTAGTCAACCAATAACAATAAGGTAATAAGGTTTGTCCCTCTTTCTCACCTATCCCTACTAAGGTTTAGCTTGGACTTAGCAAGTCCTTATGTGGAAGTTATTTTGACAATTTTACTGAGCCGATGACTCCAAATGAATTTCTATGGAATATTGAAGCAAGCTGGAATTGATAAGGATAGTATTTGAATCTGATCTCCTCGGTCTGTGTCCACACAGCCCGAAACAAAAGCCGATAAAAAGGTGCATTGATAATTAAAAATTTAATCAGGATGATTATGACAAACAATAAGAATTCAGCCCTCACTTTCTTAGTGATTGGTTTAATGACCGTGGGTTTTCACACCTCTGTGTTGGCCCAGAAAAAAACGAAAGACGGCTTCAGGCAAATATTCGATGGCAAAACATTGAAAGGATGGAAAGGCGATACGGCTTATTGGAGAGTGGAAAATGGAAGCTTAGTTGGAGAAATCACTCCCGATAAATTGTTGAAGAACAATACCTTCATAATATGGGATGGGGGAGAGCCAAAAGATTTTGAATTGAAACTAGAATATAAGATTAGCGAAACTGGCAATAGCGGAATAAATTATCGCAGCGAGCGGCTGGCCGATAATCAAAATGCATTGAAAGGATACCAGGCAGACATAGATGGCAGAAATCGTTATACCGGTCAAAACTATGAAGAGCGCGGCAGAACAACGCTTGCTTATCGCGGACAAATTACAGAAATCAATGGGGCTGACGACCCAACAAAACCAATCAAGGATTATGTTGAAAAGAATGCCTGGACAAAAGTGGCTGTTACCGGTTCGTTGGGGAACAGAGATTCGTTGGGCATGAAAATAAAAGGCAACGATTGGAACCAAATCCATTTGATCGTGAAAGGAAATCGCCTGCAACATTATGTGAATGAAGTGCTGATGAGTTACGTGACCGACAACGACCCTGCGAACAGGAAGATGGCAGGCTTGCTTGGCGTGCAAGTGCATGTGGGGTCGCCCATGAAAGTGGAGTATAGGAATATCAGGTTGAAGCAATTGTAACATGGAGGGATTTTTTGGATTGTCAGCTATTTTCGAATTACGAACTTGCTCCTTCAAATTCATCCCTCAAAGGGAAGTACGAATTACGAACTATGATTTTTGAATGCTGAAGGAGCCAGCTCTTCGTAACTTCAAACTTCAACATTCAACACTCGTACTTCAACCTTCAAATTCATCCCTCAAAGGGAAGTACGAATTACGAACTATGATTTTTGAATGCTGAAGGAGCCGATATAAAGACCATCTAAAAAATTTTGATACAGGGTAGTATTCTTTAAACGCGCGGGGAATTTGACATGCACCCTCTAGCAGGATTCCCAAATAAATCCCCAAAATAATTCAGTACCTTACCCACACATCAACAGCAAAATAGTATGATACTTAAAAACCATCTCATCCCCTTTTTCATTGCAGCCGGCATCAGCATTTCCCTTGCTCAAGACCTCTCACAAAAAGCCAATGCGTTTCTCACTACCCTTTCACCAGAATTGAAAACCCAAGCCATGTTCCCTTTGAATGATCCGGAGCGGTTCAACTTCAATTTCGTTCCGCTGGCCCGCAAGGGGCCTACGTTCAATGATTTTAATGAACAGCAAAAGACATCTGCGCTCTCTTTGCTACGGGCATCTTTGAGCGAACAGGGTTATAAAAAATCCATTGACATAATGGAACTGGAAAAAGTATTGATCATAATTGAAAGGCAAACTTCAGAAAGCCGTTACCGCGATCCGCTCAATTACCACTTCAGCATTTTTGGAACCCCCACGCCCGATAAACCTTGGGGCTGGCGGTTTGAGGGCCACCATATCACCATCAACTTTGCTTCTACCGAGGGCCAGATGGTTTCCTCCACTCCTTCGTTTTTTGGATCGAACCCTGGCATCGTGAGGATTGAGGAACAAAAGGGAAAGCAAGTTCTAAAACTGGAATCAGAATTAGCGTTGGCATTGGTAAACTCTTTTACTGCTGAGCAACTGAAAGTAGCGAAGTTTTCACCCGAAGCGCCCAAAGAAATCATCACCGGCAACAATCGAAAGGCTACCAACATTGAACCCCGTGGCATCTCTTTCAAAGCCCTTTCATCGGATCAAAAGAAAGATTTCCTTCAACTGCTGGAAGTGTTTGTGAATAACTATCAGTTGGGGTTCTCCAAAACATTAATGGCTAAAATCAAAAAAGCGGGGATGGAAAACTTGTCGTTTGCGTGGGCGGGCGGTCTAACATTTGAGGTGCCACAATACTACCGCATTCAAGGCCCCATGCTTTTGATTGAATACGACAACATTCAAAACAACTCCAACCATGTTCATACGATAGTGAGAGACCTGACCAACGATTTTGCGGAAGATATTTTAAGGGAACATTATTTGAAGGAGCATTGAGATTAGCCTACGGTAAGGGGTTTGATGGCCTCAATAAAGTTGCGGAAACCATTACTTGGTTCGGGTCCCCACGAACCAATTGGAAGGCAATCGTGGACAGGTCTTTGGTTCGTGAAGACACGTGAAGACACGAACCAAGGCAAGAGTCATTGGGATGAAGCCATTGTAATCAACATTGTTTATTGTCCATGCTGGGTTTTAAAATAAATGAAGAATAATCAAATCATATTTTACGCCACCCCCGAAGGCAATGTAAAAGTGGAGGTGGTATTTGAAGGTGAAAAACTACCTATACAGAATTTGTACGGTCGGTTTATTTATCTGGTTATGAAATGCTCCCGAATCAAAGACGAACATCTCGATACTTATACAATGATGGATTTTAAAGACGACCACCGAACCCTTTTGACAGGTACATTTTGGCCTCAGCCCACTTTGAAAAATTTGCAGTCATTTCAAAAGATGAAAAATTTCAATTTTACAAAAATACCATCCCGATTATTTGGTAGGTCACGAATCTGAATTCCAATTATGCCCCAAACCTGGATCAATAAAATCTCCAACGCCTTGTTCGTGTCCCCACGAACCAAGAGGAAGTCTCAATCCGCGTTGGCTTCATCCGCGTTATCCGCGTTCTATTCTTTAACCGTGAGATGTTGAATGTGAAATTAATTTGATGATGGAAAATCACTACGCTTGGTCCAATAAAATCTCCCACCACACCCAACTGGGCGGCATAGAAACTTCCGTCCTTGATAATGGGTCCGGCCGAGGAACGCGCATTGCTTGGATAAACACAGGCACTGGCTTGCGCTATAAAGTTGTGCTCGATCGTGCGATGGATATTGCCGATGCCTTTTACAACCAACACAGCCTCGCTTGGATAAGTCATGCAGGTATCACAAGCCCACAGCCATTTTCGGATCGGGGCATAGATTGGTTGAGGACTTTTGGTGGAGGACTTCTTACAACTTGTGGCCTCTCGCACGTGGGCGGCCCGGAAACAGATTCGTTTGGCGAGCGCGGAGTTCATGGATTGATCAGTAATATCCCTGCGGAGATTGAGTGCATCGTGCAGCCCGATCCTGTCAATGGAAAAATGGAGATGAGCATTACCGGAACGATGAAGGAAACCAAAATCTTTGGCCCAAGCCTCGAACTGAGGCGGACTATATCGGCCACGATAGGAAAACCTTTTATTAAAATACATGATGAAGTTTTGAACCGTGCCAACACGCCCTCACCGCACATGCTCCTCTATCATTTCAATTTTGGATGGCCCCTGGTGGATGAAGGAACCGACTTGCTTTGGAACGGCCCGACCAAGCCACGCTTTGAAAACACCGCCAAGATTTTTAAAGAGGGAAATAATTTTAATAAATGCCCCGCACCAATCGAGAGCCACCTCGGCACGGGCGAGGAAGTTGGAATCATTGACCCGCAGGCTGATGCATCGGGGAATTGTGTTTGCGGTCTGTACAATTCAAAAATCGGAATTGCGGTAAGCATGCGCTTCAATAAAAAGCAATTGCCGTGGCTAACCAACTGGCAACATTGGGGCAAAGGCGAGTATGTGACTGGCATAGAACCTGGCACCCACCCACCGATGGGGCAAGCCAAAGCGAGGGAAGAAAACACGCTCATACACCTTGCGCCCGGAGAAACACGGAGCTACGATGTGGAATTGACCATGATGGAAAATGAAGTTGCGATTAAAACATTTTTGGATAATTTTAGAACATAGTGGAGTGGGGAATAGAAAATAGAAAATAGGAATGTGCCGCTCGTAGAGACGCAATGCTTTGCTTCTTAGCGCAGGCAAGGGTTTCGGTCTGTGAGGACACAGACCGAGGGAGATTGAATGATGGAATTGCGTAGCGAAAGAGTTGCGTAGTGGGCAAGGGATAGTAGTGGAAAGCCCGAAGTGTGTGGGCCTTGTGCGTGGGCGGACTTGGAGCGGATAGCCCGGTGGCGGAAGTGATGGCGAGGAACGAGCCAACACTTTCCGACATGCCCCACGATGAATTGTATTGTAACTATTTAGCAAATAACTTTTCACGACTAACTTTTAATAACATGAGCATTGCACAAAGAGCACTTGAACAAGGAAAAGGAATATTGCGCCTCGCTCCAACTTGGGTGCCGCGTTCATTTTGCGTACCTGGCCGCAGGATAAAATTGCACCCCGATGATTATTATGTACTCGGTGGAAACCGTGGCGGCATAGATGAGCGCTGGCTCTCGTCAACCACACCAGCCAAGAACGGCCCATTGACCGGAGTGAACGAAGGCCTTAGCCCAATCGTGTTCAAGGATGGCGGAAAGGAAGTTCAGATATTATTGAAGGATGCCATTGACGAACTCAAAGATGAAATAATCGGTGAGTGTTTGTGGAACAAGCATCAGAGCTGGCCGATGTACTCCAAGTTCTTCGACAACATGGGGCCGCTGCCGCACCACGTTCACCACAACGACAAGAAGGCCGCACTCATTGGGCAACTCGGAAAACCGGAGGCGTATTATTTTCCGCCCCAATTGAACAATCATGGAGGCGATTTTCCTTATACATTTTTTGGGATTTCGCCCGGCACCACCAAAGCACAGATACGCGAGTGCCTCGTCAATTTTACGAAGGGCGATAATAAAATAACCACGTACTCATCGGCATTTCAGTTGGAGCCCGGTACTGGTTGGGATGTGCCCCCCGGCATGCTCCATGCGCCCGGAAGTTTTTGTACGTATGAGCCACAAAAGGCTTCGGATGTGTTCGCGATGTACCAATCGTTGGTCAATGAGGCCATCGTGCCTGAAGAATTATTATGGAACGGCACACCCAAAGATAAAATCGGTGACTTCGATGAACTGATGGATGTGCTCGATTGGGAACTGAACGTTGATCCCAATATTTTATCCACCCGTTTCATGCGCCCCAAGCCGGTGCGGCCTATGGCTGAAATGAAAGCCGAAGGATATTCGGAAACATGGGTGTGCTATAAATCGGACGCGTTCGGTGCCAAAGAGCTTACGGTTTTCCCGGGCGCAACCGTCACCATCAAAGACAGCGCGGCTTACGGAATTATTGTGATGCAAGGCCACGGCAAAATGGGTGTGTGGGAGATTGAAACACCTGCCTTGATCCGATACGGCCAATTGACCCACGATGAATTTTTCATCAGCGAAAAGGCTGCGAAGGAAGGAGTGAAAATCACCAACCCATCCACTACCGATCCAATTGTAATATTGAAACACTTCGGACCCGAGAATCCGGATATGAAACTTTCATAAATCATAAATCATAAATCATAAATCAATAAATCATAAATCAATAAATCTTAAATCAATTCACCATGCCAACAAACAACTACCCCAAACTCCACAATGCCACTTGGCCTGGCATTGTAGGCAAAGGCCCTGATTCAGAGCCGCCCATTCCGTTCGACACTTTACTGCAAATGACGGCCGCTGCCGAAGTGAACGGTATAAAATTCGATGGTGTTGATCTCGGCCTTATGGGGCCGCATATTGATCTGGTCACGACCACCGATGACGACATCAAAAAATTGGCCGACAAACTCAAAAGCCTAAAGCTAAATGTTGGCAGCTTGGTTGCGCCCATCTGGGGCGGCCCCGCGATGGGCAGCAAAGAAGACCGCGCAGTGTTCGTTGACATGGTGCGCAAGGCTTGCGAGTTTGGAAAACGCCTTCGCGAACTTGGCGTGCGACCGTATGGTGTTGTGCGCATTGACTCGGCAAGCTCGCCAACCAATTGGGCCAAAGATACTGCTGGCAATACAAAACTGATCGCTCAAACTTTTCGCGAAGCGTGCGATGTTGCCGCTGGCTTTGGCGAAAAACTCGCAGCCGAAGGAGAGATATGTTGGGGCGGCATGCACAGTTGGAAAACGATGGTGGATACTTTGGAAGCCGTTGATCGTCCCAACATTGGCTTTCAGGCCGACATGGCACATACACTATTATATCTGCTGAGCGACAACCGGCCCGAAGACCGGATCCTTCCAAAAGATTTTAAGTGGGGCGATCGTGCGGCATTATCGGAAGGGCTTAAGAAAGTAACGAAAGCACTTCGTCCTTGGACTTTGGATTTTCATGTGGCACAGAATGATGGCACCGTGTTCGGCTCAGGCTCGCACGATAAAACAGGCAGGCATTGCCAGGCACTCGATCCCAACGGAAAACTCGACATCGCCAACGATGCAGGCTTCTGGCTGCGCGATGAAAGCGGGAACCTCACCAAGGCATTCAAGCACGTTTGCTGGGATGGGTGTATGTTCCCCAATGCGGTGATGATGAAGCAGCAGACATGGAATGATGTGCTTGGGACAATGATCAAGGTGAGGGAGAAACATGGGTGGGTGGAGTGAATTGACAATTGACAAATATGCAATTGACAATTTCTGTTCGAGTTGAGATTCTTGTCAATTTTCAATTTTTCAAATTAAAAATAAACCGCGTCAACTATGGCAACAAAAAAACAACTACGAGTAGGATTGATCGGCTGTGGCTTCATGGGCCGCACCCATTCCAACGGGTATAAGCGCGTGGGGGATTTTTTTCCTGAACTGAATTATCGTCCGGTACTTAAAGCAGTTTGTGCCCGCAACGCAGATAAGGTAAAAGCATTTGCCGAACAATGGGGCTATGAGTCATTCGAAACGGATTGGAAAAAACTCATCGCCCGCGATGACATTGATGCCGTAGACATCTGC
>JAYVAI010000480.1:0-7293 GCA_043751075.1 Cyclobacteriaceae bacterium
TTAATCCTACTTTGTCATGTTACTTCCAATTAATGAAAATGTCATCGCGGGCGAGGGGCTCAACCTTTATCACTATTGAAAATATTCTACTCGACCCGCGATCCCGATAAAAAGGATTGGAGCAAACCTTAACGGGATTCCGGCCTGCCTGTCCGGTAGGCAGGGTCTCGTTTGCTTGTGAACCAATTTTAAAAAATTCTCCCCTCGCCCGGAATGACACTTTAATGAAAATGTCATCCCTTCGCTAAGGCGAGAAAGAGAGCGGTGACTTTCGTTCAGGCCTTTGATTATCCCTTCTGATCTTGTCATAAATTTAGAACTTGACAAAGTAGGATTAATGTTCCTTCATGCAAGCTTTGGCATAGAAGCAGGCAGGCTGAACAACGAATGATGAATTGCAAAAAAGAAAACTGAATCAACCCGTAGCGCCCGCCAGCAAATACAGCACCGCCATGCGCACCGCCACGCCATTCTCCACTTGGTCCAAGATCACTGATTGTTGCGAGTCGGCTGCATCGCTGGTAAGTTCCACACCACGGTTGATGGGCCCTGGGTGCATCACCACAATTTGCTTTTTCAAACCGTCCAGCATTTTTTTGTTGATGCCGTAGTAGAGCGAGTATTCCCGTAAGGAAGGAAAATATTTTATCTGCTGACGCTCCAGTTGTATGCGCAGCACGTTGGCCACATCGCACCACTCCAATGCTTTTTTCACATCCAACTCTACTTGCACACCCAGCGAGGCGATAAACTTTGGCAACAACGTGGGCGGGCCACACACCATTACCTTGGCACCCAGCTTTTGAAGGGCAAAAATATTGGAGAGGGCCACGCGCGAATGGAGTATGTCGCCAATGATAGCCACTTTTTTTCCTTCTACAGAACCGAGCCGTTCGCGTATGGAGTAGCTGTCCAGGAGTGCCTGCGTGGGATGTTCGTGCGTACCATCACCGGCATTTACAATATTTGCTTTTATGTGTTTGCTCAAGAAGTGTGGCGCGCCCACACTGGCATGGCGCATCACCACCATGTCCACCTTCATGGCCAAGATGTTGTTCACCGTATCCAACAGTGTTTCACCTTTTTTTACAGAACTGGTGGAGGCGGAAAAATTCACCACATCGGCCGAGAGCCTTTTCTCCGCCAGTTCAAAGGAAAGCCTGGTGCGCGTGGAGTTTTCGAAAAAAATATTGGCGATGGTCACATCCCGCAAGGACGGCACTTTTTTTATGGGCCGGTTGATCACTTCTTTAAACGTATCGGCTGTTTCAAAAATCAACTCAATGTCCTTTCGGGTTATGTTTTTGATGCCTAACAAGTGACGTTGACTGAGCGTGGACATGTGTTTATTCCTTATTGATTAACCATATCTTGTTTTGCTTATATCCCTGCGCTTGCAGCTCCACCAATACCCGCTGCGATTCAAGCGTGTTCACAAATTTTCCAACATAGTCGGCCGCTATCGGCAGGTCGCGCGTGTTGGTGCGGTCCACCAGCACCAGGAGTTCTACTTTGGCGGGGCGGCCAAAGGCAATCATGGCATCGAGGGCGGCCCTCACCGTGCGCCCGGTAAAAAGCACATCGTCAATCAACACCACATCTTTTCCCTCAATCACAAAGGGCACTTTTGTTTCACTTGCTTTGGCCGGTGTGTCGCGCCTTCTAAAGTCGTCACGGTGAAAGGTGGTATCCAAGTAGCCTAACGGGATATCTTTTTTTGTGAGCAGCAGCAATTTTTCCCTTACCAATTCCGCCAGAAAAATTCCCCGTGGCTGAAGGCCCAGGAAAACACAATTTTCAAACGAAGAATGATTTTCGATCAGATGCTCGCAAAGGCGGCTCAGGGTTATATCAAGCAGGTGTGAATCAAGGATCAGTTTCTTCTGCATACGCCTGCGCGAAAATAGTAAAAAGGAATGGTACTATTGGTATTTCAGTTTGTTAATAAAAAGTACCATCCTGTCCGTGCCTTCCCTTCCCCGACTGTGATCGCGGATGTACTGGATACCGTAGGCAATAAAATACGGATCGTACCAATATTCCAAGGCACTGGATTCGGTATCCCGCTCCCGAACGAAATCGGTATCAAATTTTGACGACAATTTTTTTGTCGATTTGCCCTCCAGCACCTGGTTGTTGTTTATGGTTTTGGTGTGCAGGTCGTTATCAAACAGATAGAGCAATCCCAGATGATCCTCTTTGGGGGCCAATTTTACAAACTGATCGTAGGTAAAAGTCTTCACGTCATTTATTTCAAACGCATTGTCCCATTTCACATCACCGGCTTCATCCAACCCAAGTATGGAGGCATGCGTGTATCTATAACCATCGAAGATACGGTCGTTACGGACAGAAGAATAATAGCGTCCGCCCCCAAAACTACTGTATGGATTGGTGTAGATATACCGGGGGTAAAATGATTCGCTGAGCAATAAATATTGATTTTGATAGGGCACAAGCTCATGCACCAAAAACCGGTACGACAACCGGATTTTCCGACCCTTCATTTTTCTTTTTTCAATCCGCTCCTTCACTCTCGTCTCACGTTTTGGTTTCATGTACTTGAAAAAATTTTCAAGGTCAATAAAGTTATGGTACTTCATGGTGTAGGTGCCATCGGGTTTTATTTCGGAAGTAAAATATCCGCGGCTGAATTCTGCGTTGCGCACACCAAACACACCGGCCACCAACAGGGTTTTGTCCGGTTTTCTAAAAGATTTTGCCAGCAGCAGGTTTTTGTCGTCCTCCCCTTCCAGCACGGCCGTGTTCAGCAGGTCGCCATCGGCCGAGTAGCTGCGCACCCACAGCACTTTTTTCCGTTGCAGGTTACGGTTGCTAACAATAATATCGATCAGTCCATTGTCGAGGGTTTTCATCTCACTGATTTCTCCGATGTCGTTAAAGAAGCCAGGCAAGAGGCGGGCGCGCTCATTAACAAAACTAAAGAGGAGCACCACAGGCCGAAGGTTAAAATATCCACCAATGAGAATGGCGTTGGTTGAAATATTAAAATCGGTGGGGCCAAAGGGGATCACGTTTTTGACCAAGTACTTTTTATATGCTCCGGTGCGCGCACTCAGGGCAATCACAACGAAGTCAAAGTTTCCATACACGCTTGCGCGGAGCAGCAGAAATACCCGGTCCTTCTGGGCAACCACTTTCGAAACAACTAAGTTTTTCTCTATGGAAATTGTGCCACGCCAGTTTTCGGCAAACGAAGTGTCGATCTTTACCAATTCAAGTTGGTCGGTTGTTTTTCCTTTTATCCTGCGATATATCAAGATACCCTCTTTGGCAAGCGATGTCACTTTTGGATTTTCAGCATCATCGCGCTGTTCCAATACGTGTTCGTAGCGGCCTGCCTCAATCACCTGCCCCGCGCAGGAAAGGGTTGAGCAAACAACTAAAAGAAGATTAATCGATCTTGATTTTATTGATGTAAAAAACATTCCGGTGCGTATCTTCTGATTGCTTTTCCTGGTCTTTGATATGTTGATAACCCCACGAATACAAATTGGTTCCATACCAAAACCGTACATGGCCGTTGTCTGAATCCGAGCGTACTATTTCTTCGGGTTTTCGCAAGGAAGATTGCAGGGTGTCGTAGTCATTTTCATCCGGTGTGCCGCGCATCACCATTATTTCTTTTTCTTTTTTGTAGGCAATGGTCACGCTGCCCCTATTGAAAATGAAGTCGGAGGTTTGTTCAATCCCACTGGTTTTTTTGTCTTCCAGCACAAGCCCGTAATCGTATGTCAGCTTCCCAGTCAAGTCGAAGCAAATCACCGATGATTGCAAGACTTTGGCTTCACCCACTAAGGAGGGGGCACTGTTGAATTGATAGGGCGGGCTGTAATAGCGGCTCATAAATGGGTTGTAAGAATATGGATTGCCATACGTGTAAGGACTTGAAAAGCCAGGCCCGTATGGGTTGGAGTTAAAATTGGAAGCAGGCTGATAAACTTCTGCGAGCAAGGCAAACCCTTCGGGCGATTCTTCCAGCCGCATGGCCGTGGCATACGTTTTGAAATCAGGCACTGACCCCAATTTTTTTGCTTGCAAGGAATTTGCTTTCAATTTTTCAACCCGCTTTTTCGAAAGGTGATCCAGAAAAAATTTGAGTTGCCCGAAATCATAATAGTTGATTGCCTGGTCAGCGAATGGATCGGCCAGCACCGAAAATATTCCAGATGCCATTTTGGACATGCCCATCGTCCAGGTTCCTGTTATCAGCAACTCATCGTTCACCAATGTGCTCGACAAGGCCGAGAGAATGGATTTTTTTTCGTCAATACGAATTTCATCATCCAGCAACAGGGCTCCGGTGGCATCAAATGTTTTTAAAATCAGCCTTTTCTTTTCCTTTACATTTCGGTCGATGACAATGGTATTAAAAGTATTGTTGGCGTTTATCCGCAAATCCAGCAGTTCGGTGTCGGAAATAAAAAAACCCGGAACAATTTTTAGGTTTTCCGTCTCCAGGTCATAGATTAAAATGGCCGGGTCGTTACTTACATATCCACCCAGCACAATCTCCCTTTTAAGCACGCCCAGGTGTGTGACTTTAAAAGTAAGCTGTTGTTTAATGGTAAATCTTTTTATCTCACGCGTGTGCACGTGTATGGTGAATAGCTCCAGGTCGCTTCCTTCATGCTCGCTGGTGCGGAAAAGTATGTAGATCAAATCGTCCTTATAATCGTACCCAACCAAACGCAAACGCGCTTCCACATCCATGTCAAGGTTCCATGTTTCTGTCAGGTCCGTGCTCAGGCCAATTACTTCCCAAAGTTTATTTCCATCTTTAAATTTGTCTTTGTCGCGGAGCAAAATCATCCCCTTGTCGGCCATGGGTATGATAATGAAATCTTGGTCGCTGCTGCCGTGCTCGCGTTCATACCGTGCAACCTGCGCAGCCTGGGCGAAAGAAGGAGCGGAAAAAAAGAACGCAATCCCCACAGGCAACAGGGAAACAAAAATCCACCATGAGACCACTTTCTTCATATACTATTTTTCGCTCATTCCGATCACGAGGTCAAACTCTTCCCTTTTTACAGGCTGCACCGAAAGGCGCGAGTTGTTCACCAGCACCATGTTGGCCAGTTTCTTTTCCTGTTTAACGGCACCGAGCGTTACGGCATTCTTCAATTTGCTTACCGGTTTTATTTCCACGGCTGCCCAGTCTTTGTCTTTCGGGTCAGGAAAGTGCTCGCGTGTGATTTCAGAAATGCCAACAACTGCCTTATCGTCCATGCTATGATAAATAAAAGCGAGGTCGCCTTTTTTCATGGCCTTCAAATTGTTGCGAGCCTGAAAATTCCTTACCCCGTCCCACACCGCTTTTTTGTCGCGCACCAGGTCATCCCACGAAAATGTGCCGGGCTCTGTTTTCATTAACCAGTAATTCATAGTAGAAGTCTATTTAATTTTGTTTACGCTATCTAAAGCTTAGTGCCACAAAGCATGCATCGATTTTTGTGCGGCCTGGCCCCGAAACTTCGGAGCCACCAGGCTATCCCTGCCCGTCCGGTCAGGCGGGCGCTCCAAGTCCTGCCTTTGCGCAAGTCCAACGCACTTCGGGCCCCGATTAAACGAGGGCTCTCGCAAGGCGGAGCTTTCCGCTTCTATCCTTTGCCGAGTTGCGGTCACACAAATACATACAGAGCCAAAGTATAATTATTAACCCATCAAAGTAACTAAAATAGCAATTTGTATTCGTATTTTTCAGGGGTTTGATATGAATTTAATTTGATATGAAGATTTTGATCATCCGTTTCTCTTCCATTGGTGATATTGTGCTCACCACCCCGGTGATACGCACACTGAAAACACAAGTGGAAGATGCCGAAGTTCACTATGCCACAAAAATCCAATACAAGAGCATCCTGGAAGCAAACCCATATATCGATAAACTTTTTTTCCTTGAAGCAGACCTGAGCAAGCTCATTGGCCAGTTGAAGCTGGAGAAATACGACTGCATCATCGACCTTCACCACAACCTGCGCACACGCATTATCAAAACTTTCTTGCCAGGAAAATCCTTCAGTTTTAACAAGCTCAATTTTAAAAAATGGCTCAAAGTAAATTGGAAGATAGATCAGTTGCCATCACTTCATATTGTTGACAGGTATATGCACACCGTAGCCCCGCTTGGTGTGAAGCCCGATGCGTTGGGGTTGGATTATTTTATCCCCGAAAGGGATGAAGTGCCCCGCGAATGGCTGCCGGCAACGCATCAAAAAAATTTTGTTGCTTACGCGATTGGTGCGCAACATGCCACCAAAAAATTACCCTTGGCGCGCATGATCGAACTGTGCGACCGCATCAACAAACCTATTGTGCTATTGGGCGGCCACGAAGATGCTGAGAAAGGCGAAGCCCTTCAAGAATTTTTTGAAGAAACCAACTCGCTGGAGTCTTTGGAGTACTTGCCTGGGTTGCAGAAGTTGAACAAGAAAACCGTTATATACAATGCCTGCGGTAAATTCAACATCAATCAATCGGCCAGCCTGATAAAAAAAGCCAGCCACGTATTTACCCACGATACCGGGCTGATGCACATTGCTGCGGCATTCAGAAAAGAAGTGTTTTCGATCTGGGGCAACACGATACCCGAGTTTGGCATGTACCCCTATCGCACCAAGTTTACGATTTTAGAGAACAAAAAAATCAGTTGCCGGCCCTGCTCAAAAATCGGCTTTCAAAAATGCCCCAAAGGCCACTTCAAGTGTATGAACGAAATCGTGTTTGATTTTTATTTGCCGTAGGCATCGGCACGTTTAAAAAAAACATTTGGAGAAAAGCCTACCTTTATAGCTGAATAAAAGATAGTATGGTTGCACCTCTTCTAAATTACATATCGGCAAAAGACTACTTGAAAGTAGAGCGAGCCGCTACAGAAAAACATGAATTGCATGAAGGGCAAATAGTGACCATGTCGGGTGCACTTGTGCCCCATAACCATATTGTTAGTAATCTCTTTTCTCTTATAGGACCCTTTTTGAAAGGAAAGAAATGCAAAGTATTCACCAGCGATCTCCGCGTAAGCATACCAACAGCAGAGTCATTTACGTATCCTGACCTAAGTATCATTTGCGGTAAACTCGAAATGGAGGATGATGTTTTTGACACCATCACAAATCCCTCTGTGCTTATCGAGGTTATGAGCCGCTCAACAGAAAAGTATGACAGGGGTACCAAGTTTTTCTACTACATGCAAATTGCCTCATTGAAGGAATATATCTTGGTCGATTCAAACTCTGTCTTTGTTCAAGTAGCAACCCGCCAAGGCGATAA